>JAJQBO010000153.1 GCA_021203245.1 Planctomycetaceae bacterium | reverse complement strand
CCCCTGAACCAGTGTGGAACTCCCCTCCCCCCCCCTCAAAGGAATGACGTGCCGGAGCCTGGGCGGAATCCGGATAAATAAACGGCACGGCTTTACTATACGGATTTATGGAGTGGAAAATCAAGCGAATTGTGGTTTTTGTGGTAAATATAAACTATATAGGTTTATGAAAGTGTGATTACATTAGTAAACACCGAACCGCGTCTGGGGTCGGAGTGTACGGTAATACCGCCGCTTGAGTTTGGTGTAATCGCTGTCTTTCCCCGTGGACCCCGGCCGAACCGCCCGCTTATCGCGCTGGTGGAGAAGCTAACAAGCTGGTCTTGTCGGTACGTGATTTTATCAAGACGCGCCAATTGCTCCCGTCGTCACCCCGGCGTCTTGGCATCCAACCGGGAAAAAACGGGCTGTTCGGCCGGGGTCCACGGGGATGAGCCTCGGCTAAGCCACCTGTTCGACGATGGGGGAGAATTGTGGGTATATGATGGATTTACCCGCCCAGCATGCCCTGTTCGGCAAAGCTGTAATACCCAGACTCGGCGACGATAACGTGATCGACTAGGCCGATGCCGAGGAGGTCGCAGCCGCCCCGGAGGCGGCGGGTGAAATCGAGATCGCTTATGGACGGATTCGGATTGTTGCCCGGGTGGTTGTGGACAAGGGCTACCCGGGGCGCGAATTCCTGGATAGCGGGACGGAGGAGGTCGCCGACCGCCACGTGGGCGGCGTTGGCCGAGTCCTGGCTGAACCAGGCGTCGCGGATGACGTTGTTGCCGTTGTCCAGGAGGAGCAGGACGGCCGCCTCGACCGGCGCGTCGCGAAGTTCCGGCGCATAGCGGTCGTAAATGTCCTGGGCGCTGGCGATGCGGAGCCGGTCGCCCCGTTTCTCCGCCAGGAGGCGGCGGTGGAAAGCGTTATAGGCGGCGAGCCTGAGCGCCTGCGCCTTCGCCATGTCGTGGATGCCGAGGAATTCGTGGGCATCCGCCCTGGCTATCGCCAGCATGCGGCCGTACCGCGCGAGCAGGGTAGCGATAACCGGTTCCTGGCCGGTACCCTTCTCTCCAAACAGCACCACCGACAGCAGCTCCTTGTCGGACAGCATTTCCTCCTTGCCGGCCATGAGCCTGACGGCGGGGGAAAGGCTGGCCATCTCCGGCTTGCGCGGCTTGTTGAAGTGGTCGCATTCGCGGGTCAGCTGACAACTCACGCACTGCGGCGTCGTGCCGCAGACGGCCCGGATGCCGAGCGCGTCGTCGCCCGCCGAAAACAGGCGAAGCAGGAGCGTCACCTGGTTGGCGGGACGGGAGACGGCTTCGGCGGTCCGGGCGATGAATTTGTCGGCATAGGCTGCCGCGTCGGCGGACGGACCGATGAGGCCCAAACGCCGGAAGGCGCGGGACAACGGGTGGAGCGTCGCCCCGTCGAGGGCGGGCGTGGCTTCGCGGCGCTCCTCCGCCAGGCGCGCCGCCAGGGCGTCCCTGCCGCAGGAGTTTTCCAGCGTATGGGTCAGGCGCGAATAGAAGGTGACCAGATCGCGATCCAGTTCCGAGCCGTCCGCCCCCTCGTGTGCGGTAGCCATGCTGCCCTTACATATTCTCGACCAGGGCCTTGCCGAACTCGGAGCAGGACAGTTTGGTCGCGCCGTCCATAAGGCGGTGGAAATCGTAGGTGACGCGCTTCTGGGCGATGGTTTTGCGCATGGACGACAGGATGCGGTCGGCCGCTTCGCGCCAGCCCATGTAACGGAACATCATTTCGCCCGACAGGATGACGGACGAGGGGTTGACCATATCCTTGTTCGCGTATTTCGGCGCGGTGCCGTGGGTGGCTTCGAAAATGCCGTGGCCGGTGGTGTAGTTGATGTTGCCGCCGGGAGCGATGCCGATGCCGCCGACCTGGGCCGCGAGGGCGTCGGAGATGTAATCGCCGTTCAGGTTCGGGGTGGCGACGACATCGTATTCGGCCGGGCGGGTGAGAATCTGCTGCAGGAAGGCGTCGGCGATGACGTCCTTGACGATAAGCTTCTCGCCGCCGGGAGTGACGATCTCCTGCCACGGACCGCCGTCAATTTCCTTGCCGCCGAATTCCTTTGCCGCGACCTCGTAGCCCCAATCGCGGAACGCCCCCTCGGTGAACTTCATGATATTCCCTTTGTGGACGAGGGTGACGGACTTCCGTTTGTTGTCGATGGCGTAGTGGATGGCGGCGCGGACGAGGCGCGCCGTCCCTTCCTGCGAAATCGGCTTGATGCCGATGCCGGTCGAGGCCGGGAAGCGAATCTTTTTGAACGGGGCGGGGAAGGCCTCCTCGAACAGTTTGAGAAATTTGTCGCACTCGGGCGTGCCGGCGGCGAATTCGATGCCGGCGTAAATGTCTTCGGTGTTTTCCCGGAAAATGACCATATCGATGAGTTCCGGCTGCTTGACCGGGCTGGGCACGCCTTCGAAGTAGGTGACCGGACGGAGGCAGACATAGAGGTCGAGAATTTGCCGGAGCGCCACGTTCAGGGAGCGGATGCCGCCGCCGATAGGCGTGGTCAGCGGCCCTTTGATGCCGACCAGGTGGGTCCGGAACGTTTCGACCGTTTCGTCCGGCAGCCAGTTGCCGGTCGCGTTGAAGGCCTTTTCGCCGGCCAGCTCTTCCTTCCACTCGATCTTCCGCTTGCCGCCGTAGGCTTTTTCCACCGCCGCGTCGAGGGTCATGACGCTGGCGCGCCAGATGTCCGCGCCGGTGCCGTCGCCTTCGATATAGGGGATGACCGGATTGTCGGGAACGGAGAGAACGCCGTTCGAGATGGTGATAAGGCCCGCGTTTGCCATGGTGGTTGGTTCCTTTGCCTAGGTGTCAAATGAAGATGAATCGGGTGAGCCGGCGACGTCTTCCGCTTCGGGGTCTATTTCTTCCCGGCGGCGCTTGCCGGCATAATCGAGAATCGTCCAAATCAGGTAGATAACCACCCCCACGACGATCGCCACGTCGGCAAGATTGAACACCGGCCACAGCGACTGGCCGGTACGGGGATGGATGATGTCGAAAAAATCGCGCACGCCGATATGGAAAAGCCTGTCGTAGAGATTGCCGATAGCGCCGCCGACGATCAGGCCGAGCGCCCACAGGGGCGCGTCCGGTTCCCGGTTGTGGTAGGCGGTCAGGACCAGGGCCGGGACCAGGACGGCGGTCGCGCCAAGGAACAGCAGGAGCTGCCCGGACGCAAGGCCGAAAGCCCCGCCGGTGTTGTAATGGCAGACAAGCCGCAGGGCTCCCGGAAGGAGCCAGACAACGTTGTCGTCGAGGTAGATATTATTGGTGGGAGGGCCGCCGCCGAGCGCGGCAAAGACCAGGGCCTTGGACGCCAGGTCGGCCACAAGGACGACCAGGGCGGCCAGCCAAAACCAGCGTATGGGATTCAGGCGTCATCCTCCTCCAGCTTGCGCTGGCACTTGACGCAGAATTTGGCCCAGGGCTGGATGGTCAACCGCCGTTCGCCAATCTCGCCCTTGCATTCCTCGCACACATTGAACTGACCGGCATCGATGCGGTCGAGCGCTTCGTCGATTTCCGCAAGCGCCTCGGAGGAGGCGTTGAGGCGCGAAACCATCATATCCAGTTCCTGCGAATCCGAGGCCTGTTCCGCCATATTAATCGGAGCGCGGGCGGTGAGGCGCGCGCTTTCGTGCTTCAGGGTGTCCCGCGTGGACGCCTGGTCGTTGGTAAGACAGTCGCGCAGGGCGATGAGGTTACTGCGGAATTTTTCCGGAGTCATGGCGGTTCTCCGTGACGTCAAAATGCCTCGGTTGATGGCGAAAAAACTAGTTTTTGTACCACACGATTGTAGGCGTATTCACGGTCGCGTCAATGCATAACCCGAAACGGCGATGCAAAAGCCGCGGCGGCTCCACGCGGCGGCAGACCGTCGTCGTCCCGCCGCACAACTTCATGCCAGATAATTACATTCCGAGTTAATTGGTTTGAAAGGAATTTATCGATACAACTCAATTGTACGAGCAGATTCACGGCAAGTGCCGTATCGGTCCGAACCGCATCGCGGAACAGGGGAGAGATAAGCATGTCGGGGAAATGGTTTCTCGTGGTTGCGACTGTAGCACTGTTTACAGGGACGGTCGTCGCACAGGATGTGGTCTACGAGTACGACGCGCTTGACATCGACGCCGCATATGACATCGATGAAGCGCAGACCGTTCCCGGTAAATCCACCGTGTATCGGGACGGCGCGGCATTGCCGTCCGGCGCTCCCCCCGTTTCCCTCGCCGAGACGCTGGCGTCAGCCAGCGACGAAGCCGCAATCGTCCACCTGTTTTCGTCGGGGAACGGCGGCGTCTTCCATGCCGGGCGCGACGTGGTTGTCGCGAAGGATAATACGCTGCGGGTGGGCGTGTCCGCCGGCGGCGGTTCGGTCGGCGGGACCGCCTTTCTCATCCTCTCCGATGACCCGGACGGTCAGCTCTACCCACACCTGCCCGAACAGGACCTGCCGACCTTCGATCTCGACGTCGCCGGTTCGGTGGAGGTCGTGGGTTCAGACGCCGACGCCGTCGTGTCGGCGCGTGGCCTGACCGTGCGCGAGGGCGGATCGTTTGCGGTCTCGACCGAGAGCATCAACCCGGGCCGGGTTTATGTGGAGACGATTCAATCCGCCGGCTCTTTTCATGTCGGATTCGACAGCGAAGTGCGCGTCCGGGCCGCCACCGGTCCGGAAGGCGGCTATGGCCTGACCGTGCGGGGCGGCCATATGCGCATCGACGGCCTCGTCGACCTGTCGGCCGCCGACGACATTGTCGATGTGCCGCGGTCCGACGCCTATCACCGCGGCGTGCACCTGACTGGCGGCACGCTGGAACTCGGCGAATTCGGCATTCTCGATTTTCGCTATCTCCCCGGCTACCGCGTCGACGTGAACGGCGGCCACCTCCATATCAAACCGTTTATGGTGGACTACCCCGAAGTGGATTTCAGCCTGGCGGCAGGCGAAATCGAACTCGGCGCAGCCGCCACCGATCACACGCCCCCGCTGGACAGCAGGCTCACCGTCGGCCACGCCGACATCGACGGCGGCGTTCTTCGCCTCCACGGCATGTCGGAATTCATTACCGTTTCGGGATCGTCCGGAACATCCGGTTCGACCGGCGACTGGCGCATCGGCTCGGGCGCGCGGGTCAAGGCGGTGACGGACGACGCGTCGTGCGCCCGCCTGGTCGGCGTCGCGGGCAAACGACTGCAGGTCGACGGCGTCATCGACATCAGTGAAGGCAACCTGGCGCTGGTGACGGGCGGCGGCGTGGCTGTCGTGAACGGTGAAATCTTCGCCGACAATACCTATTCGCTCCGGCTGGAAGGGGGCGAACTGGCGATGGGCGAAAAGGCTTCCGTCTCGCTCGGCACCAGCCGCCTGGCCGCCATCGCCGCCGCAACGGCGGACGGCGTCGTGAACAGCGCCGCGTTATCGGGCGAAGAAACGATTGTAACCGGCATCGGCAAGACCGGGCAGTTCGCCGACGGCGCGGATTATGAATACACCTTCCGCACAGCCCTGGGCCGGTTCACCATGGTTGCCGATACTTCCGGCGCGGACGGATCGCTCGTCATCGCGCGAGGAGAGGGCGTCGTCTCCTACGCCGGCACCAGCGCGGCGGATGTGGCAGCGGACAAGCGCAATTTCGCCGCCAACGTGGGGGACATCTACAAAGCGCCTGTCGCCGCTTCCGGCCTTGCCGATACCGCCTTCCATGCCGTCGCCGGAACCGTTTCGGCCGGGTCGGCCTACCAGCCGCTCACGCCGGTTGCCGCGTCCGCGCCGGGCCATTTCAACAGCGCCTTTCTGAACGCGTTCGCGAGCGGTGACGGCAATCCGTTCTCCGTCGCCATGCCTGGCGCGGACGACGCTGCGCTGCAGCACGAATCGCGGGTGACAGACGGCCTGCTCGACGCCTATGTCGGCAACAACCAGGGCGGCTACGCCATGGCCAGCGTCGCGACGACAAGCGACAACCGCCGGGGCGTCATGACGCGGATGGAACAGATCAACCGCCAATGGGCATCAGCCCGCTCCGTGGCCGGGGACGGCGCGCTGGCCGCCGCCGCGATGAACGCCGACATGGTCAACCGGGTCTGGGCCGGGGCGCTCGGGCAGTGGGAAGGCACGGCGGCGCGGGACGGGCTGGACGGCTATACCTTCGATTCCTACGGCCTGATGGTCGGCGTCGACGCCGCCTTTGCCGGGTGCTTTGTCGGCGGCGTGTCGTTCGGGTATGCCACCGGCGACTACAAGAACAAGGCGATGGCGTCGAACGACTCGACTATCGACAGCTACAGCGTCAGCGGCTATCTCGGCTACAACCATCCTTCGGGTGTATTCGGCACGCTCATGGCCGGATATGTGCATTCCGATAATTCGATTCGGGAGCGGGACGCCGGAGGATCGTATCGGGAAGATTTCGACGCCGGGTCCTGGCACGCCGGCGCGACGGTTGGCTATGAACTCCGGCCGATCTCGTTTGTCCACATCAGCCCATCAATCGGCCTGTCCTACATCGCCACCCGCTCCGACGCCCACAACCGCACCCTGGACGGCATTGGCGACATCCTCCGCTACGGCAGGATGCGCTACGATTCGTTCATCCTGCCCGTCGACGTGACCGTCGGTCTGGATGTCAAAGCAGGGAACGGGCAAATCCTGCACCTGAGCGCGAACGGCGGCTATTCGTATAATTTCGACGCAGACGGCGCGGACGGGAGCGTTTTGCTGAACGGTCTGTCAGGGAGCAGTGTTTCCTACGCAGCCGTGACACGCCAGAACGGCCACCATACCTGGAACCTCGGCCTTGGGGCGAAATTCACGTCGGCGCTGTGGGAGGTGGGTGGGAAATACGATTACTACGGGCGGTCGTCCAGCGATACGCACCGGGTGGTGGCGTATGTGGCGCGAAGGTTTTGAAATACGATGTCAGACGCTCCATCCGCCCGTTTCGTCACCCCGGCGTGGTAAACGCCCATCAGCGGAAAGAACGGGCGGTTCGGCTGGGGTCCACGCCCCGAACATTCGATATGGGACGAACCGCTTGAGTTCGGTGCCTTCACCGCCTGGTCCCGTGGACCCCGGCCGAACCGCCCGCTTGCCTCGCTGATGGATGTCCGCACGCCGGGGTGACGTGATAGGTGAAATGAGACGTGATACTGAAAATGCCTCCGCTCGAATGAACGGAGGCATCGTAATGAATGTGCGCTGCCATTTCGCTACGACACCGCCAACACCCGCTCTTCCTGCTGTGGTTGCGGCTTGACTTTTTCCTGGCTCATCTCGCCCATACGCTTCAGGTTCATGCTCATGACGCTGCTGATGCCCTGTTCCTGCTGGGTCACGCCCCAGATGCTGCCGGTCATGCCCATGGTGCGTTGGCTGTGGGTGATGATGATGAACTGCGTTTCGTCGGTGAAGTCGGTGACGAGCCGCATGAAACGGTCGATATTGGCTTCGTCCAGCGGGCCGTCGACTTCGTCGAGGATGCAGAACGGGCTCGGCTTGGACCGGAACAGCGCGAACAGCAACGCCACCGCGCACAGCGCCTTTTCGCCGCCTGACAGGAGCGAAATACTCTTCGGCTCCTTGCCGGGGGGTTGGGCGTGAATGTCAATGCCGGCGTCCAACGGGTCGGCATCGGGGTCGGTGACTTCCTCGAGGAACAGGTCGGCCCGGCCGCCGCCGAAAAGGCGGACAAACATGTCCTGGAAGTTGGCGCGGACAGCGGCAAAGGTCTCCTGGAAGCGCGTGGAACTCTCCTCGTTCAACCGCTCAATCGCCGCGCGCATGGCGGTGGTGGCTTCGTCGTGTTCCTGCTGGTGGGCGCGAAGGAACGCCGCCGACGCTTCCAGTTCGGCCAGTTCGTCAATCGCTTCCGGATTGACGCTGCCGATGTTGCGAAGCTTTTGCCCAAGCTCCTCGACCCGCGCCTGGAGGGCCCGGTCCTCCCAATCCATCCACTCCGGACGCGGCGTGTCGTCTTCTTCGGCGACAGGCGGTTGCGACGGCGCGGCAATGCCGCCGTCCTCGTCGACGAGAATGGTGCCTTCGGCCACTTCCGGCTCGGCCGGAGCAAGGGACTCGATGCCCAGTTCCTCCCGCGCCTTTTCCTGAACCGTGGCAAGGCGCATTTCGCACTCGGTGCGCTGGCGGGTGAGTTCGGACAAGCCTTCGCGGAGGCGCGCGCCTTGGGCTTGGCTCTCCCGCTCGCGGCTTCGCAAAACGTCGATGCGACCACGGCACTCGGTCAGTTTTTCCGACAACTCAATCGCGACGGCGCGGCGTTCGTCGCGGAGGCGGAGCAACTCCTCCTCGCGGCTGTTTAGTTCGTTCACCTGGCCCTGCAACTCGGCGATGGCCGCCTCGGCTTCGGCGTTGGACATGCCGGGCCGCTCCAGTTCGGTGCGGATGCCAAGCTGCTCGGCGCGGTTTTCGCCGATGCGGTTCTCCAGCTCCCGCACCCGCGACAAGGCGGTGGACCGCTCGCCCGACAGGGTGGCGAATTCGTGACCGAGGGAGTCGATGCGTTCCCGGGTGGCGCGCTGCTCTTCGGTGCGGGCCGCGACTTCGGACTCCAGCCCGGCGAGTTCCGATTCAACCGCAGCGAGCGTCTCGCGGAGCGACGCCAGTTCCTCCTGCCTGCCGCCGACGAACAGGGCGGCGCGCTCGGTCTCGATTTCGCTCCGGTCGCGGGCCAACCGTTCGACCTCGCCGCGGCGGCTGGCGAGGTTCTGTTTGAGGACGGCTTCGTTGCGGCCCGCCTCGGCCTGGGCCTTCTCCAGTTCCGACGCTTCGCGGGCAAGGCTGGCGGCTTGGTCGGCGACGTCGCGGTGACGCTGCGCCTTTTCGGCAAGACGGCGTTCGCAGCCGGCGACTTCGTCGGTGAGGGCGTCCAGTTCGGCGCGGCGCTGCACCAGGCCACCCTGATTGTTCGCGCCCTGGCCGCCGGTCATCGCGCCCGAAGGGCTGACCACTTCGCCGTCAATCGTGACGATCATGACGCCCCTGGCTTCGCGGCCGGCCAGTTCGCGGGCGAGGGTGAGGGTGTCGACGACAAGCACGCCCGCCAGCAGGTATTCCATCACCGCGCTGTAGCGGCGGTCATAGGAGACGAGATCGACGGCTTCGCCGATGACGCCGGGGATGTGGCGGAGATCGCGCTCGAGCCTGCGGCGGGGGCGGATGCGGTCCAGCGGCAGGAAGGTGACGCGGCCGGCGTGATTGCGCTTCAGGTGTTCGATGCAATTTTGCGCGTCGCGGGCGGTCCCGACCACCACGTCCTGGGCCTTGCCGCCAAGGATGGTGCCGACGGCGGTGGCGAGGTCCTGCGGCACGGTCATAAGGTCGACCGTCATGCCGACGACGCCGCGGCAGTCGGGGTGATTGTCCCGCGCGGCGGTGAGGATGTTCCTGACGCCCTTGTTCGCGCCGTCGAAGGAGTTGACCATGTCTTCGAGGGTGGCGCGGCGGGACGCCTTGGCGGCGCGCTCCGACTCGAGGGCGCGTTCCTCGCGCATCAATTGTTCGGCCTGGGCCGAGAGTTCCCGCGCCTGGGCGCGGATGGAGTCGAGGCGGTCGGCGCTCGCGCCAAAGCTGGCGGCGGCCTGGGCGTACTGGCTTTCAAGATCCTGAACAACCCGCTTCGCCTCTTCCTCCTCGCCGGTCAGCCGGGCCAGCCGCGCGTCCACCTCCGCGAGGCGCTGGGCGGCGGATTGTTCGGCCGCTTCCAGCCGCACCGTTTCGGCCGCGACTTCCTGGCGGCGTTTATTGAGATCGACGGTGCGGACGCGGAGGGCGGTGACGGCGGTCTCGACTTCCGAAGCGGCCTGCATCAGGGTCTGGCGGTTCTGGTCCTGTGCGGCAAAGCGATCTTCCAGTTCGGCCGCCGTGACCTTCGCTTCCTCGAGCTGCACCGACGCCTCCTGCTCGAGTCCAGCCAATCGCTCCAGCCGTGCCGCCAGTTCTTGGCGGCGGGCATTGCCCCGGCTGATCTCGCCCGATAAGGCCTCGATGCGGTTGCGGGCATTGGCCTGGGCCAACTGGACGCCGGAGAGTTCTTCCTGGGTCGCGGTCGCGGCTTCCGCGACGGCGTCACGGTTGGCGGAGATTTCCGCTTCCTCGTTCGAAAGGCGGGTGAATTCCTCGCCAAGCGAGGCGAGAAGCTTGTCTTCGCGGTCGAGTTCGGCCTCGAGGGCTTCGCGCTGTTTGGCCAGTTCCTTCAGGAGCGCCGTCTGATCGGCGAACTGGCGGGTATAGAGATGCAGGCGGACGGCGTCGCGTTCCTCCGACAGGCGGCGGTGGCGGCGGGCGTTTGCCGCCTGGGCGGCGACCTTGCGGATCTGTTTTTCCTTTTCCTCGACCCGGTCGTTGACGCGCAGCAGGATTTGCTCGGTCCGGTCGAGGCGGGAGAGGATCTCCTTGCGGCGAATCTTGAACTTGGCGATGCCGGCCGCTTCCTCGAACACGGCGCGGCGGTCGGCCGGCTTGGCGTGCAGGAGCGCTTCGACGCGGCCCTGTTCGATGACAGAATAGGCGGACGAACCGATGTTGCCGTCCATAAGGATCTCGCGGATGCGCTTCAGTTGAGTGCGGTTGCCGTTGATGAAGTAGAGGCTTTCCTTGGCGCGGGTGAGGCGGCGGCTGATGCAGACCTCGTTGTAGTCGACCGGAATCGAGTGGTCGGAGTTGTCGAAGATGAGTTTGACTTCGGCCATGCCGGACGCCTTGCGGGTGGCGCAGCCGGAAAAGATGACGTCGAGCATTTCTTCGCCGCGCAGGTTTTTGGCCGACTTTTCGCCCAGCACCCACTTGATGGCGTCGACGACGTTCGACTTGCCGCAGCCGTTGGGGCCGAGAATGGCGGTGATGCCGTCATCGAAGGTGATGACGGTGCGGTCCGGGAAGGACTTGAAGCCGTAGAGTTCAACCGATTTCAAACGCATAGATTCTCCATGGAACAACGAGCAGGGGCGTTCACTGTTCGGTGTTATTTCACGACAAGGTTGTTCGCAGCGCCGCAGTTTTTGCATGTCCCGTCCGGGTTCATGCCGGAACTGTCGACGGAGAATACAACCCGTTGGACAACCGTGTGGCCGCACTTGACGCAGACGGTGTCGGACGCGCCGGGTATCGACACATTGCCGAGATAGACGTAGTCCAGCTTCTTGCGGAAGATGTAGCGCGCGTTCTTCAGATGCGCCTCGGTGGTGGCGGCGCGGTTGTAATTGTAACTCGGGTGATAGGCGGTGAGGTGGCAGGGCGTGTCACGACCGCAATTTTCCGCAATCCACGCCGCCAAATCCTCCAGCTCGGGGATGGCGTCGTTGGCGTCGGGGATGAGCAGGGTGGTGAGTTCCATATGCACCTTGCCGGCCAGGAATTTGACGTTCTCGAGCACCGGTTCGAGCTTGCCGCCGCACATCTTTTTGTAGAACTCGTTGTTGAACGCCTTGACGTCGATGTTGACAGCGTCCAGAAGGGGCAGGAGATCCTCAAGAGGCTTTCGCAGGATATACCCGTTCGACACCAGCACGTTCTTGCCGCCGGCCTTGCGGACGGCGCGGGCGCAGTCCAGCAGGTATTCGATGGCGACGATCGGCTCGTTGTAGGTATAGGCGACGCCGATGGAGTCCTTCTGCAGGGCCTGCTTGGCGATTTCCGCCGGCGACATCGGCACGGTGGGGGATTCCCCCTGGGAAATGGCGGCGTTCTGGCAGTAGAGGCACTTAAAATTACAGCCCCAGCCGCCGATGGAATAGATGCGGCTGCCGGGGTGGTAATGGTAGAGCGGTTTCTTTTCGATCGGGTCGATCATCGACCCGGTGACCTCGCCGTAGGTGAGGGCCAGGAGCGTGCCGCCACGGTTTTTCCGTGCGCCGCAGATGCCGATGTTGCCGTCCCGCAAAAAGCAGGTATGGGGGCAGAGCTGGCAGCTTACCGCCCCGTCGGGGAACTTGTCGTAATAGAGGGCAGGCTTGCGGTTTGGGTTCATGGCCGCCCTATAGGTAAAGGTGCATGCGGTGGCGGTTGAACAATGCCACCTTGCGCTCGTCGCGGGTGTTGACCTGCAACCCGGCGATATCATCCAGCCGCACCACCGAGGTGCCGTCCGGCTCGCCGTCGTCCGTCAGGACGTCGAGGCGGGCGTGGCTGTCGGTGAGGTCGCGGACGATGCCGTAGAAGCGGAGCTCGTCGTCGCCGGTGGCGAGGAGGATGTTGACGACCAGCTGCTCCTGCATGGAGCGGCGGAGCACCTCGTCCAGGCAGCTTTCCGGATGCGGCTTGCCGTTCCAGCCCTGGGCGGGCCTGGCCTTCGGTTCCTCCTCCTTTTCCATCAGGAGCGCGATTTGCCGCGCATAGCGGGATTCCTTGCGGATTTCGATAATATCGTCGATGGAGCCGATGTCGAGCCCGTCCGGGTTGCCGTCCGGGTCGATCTGCTGCAGGGTGTAATCGGAGTCGGAAACAGCCTCGACAAACCCGACGGCAAACCGCCGAAGATCCGACGGATCGCGGAAGATGCAGACCAGTTGCCGATCGCGCTGGGCCTCACGGAGAATGTCGCAAAAAAGATCGTCGGCCATATGACAATGACGCCTTTCATTATAATAACAGGGACCGGTTCGACCGGTCCGGGCCCGACCCCCTCGTCAGGCCGATTTGCCGCACTTCATAATCACCCGGGGATGGAGGAGCGTTGCAGCGGCCTCAATTCTGTCCAGGGTGGCGTCGTCGTAACGGCGCGCCCCCGCCATGTTGGCGTCAAGGCAGTCGCCGTTTTCGAACTGCTGCAAAAACCATGTCCCGCCCTTGTCCAGGGTCGCCGCCATCAGGGCGATGTCTTCGGGACTCACATACGCCGGCACCAGCGTCGTATGGTACTCCCGTTCGATGCCGGACTCCGCCGCGAGGGCAAAGGATTTCTTGACCGCCTCCACCTGACCGGTGTCGCCGGCCAGCCCCGACGCCGGATAAAACCGCTCGTCCAGGGGCGACTTGTAATCGAGGGCGAGACAGTCCAACAGCCCTTCTTTCAGGAGCGCTTCAATCACCTCCGGCCTGGTGCCGTTGGTGTGAAGCTTGGTTTTGACGCCGTATTCCCGCAGCCGGCGGAGCAGGGCCGGCAGACCTGGCTGGAGCGTCGGCTCGCCGCCCGTCACCACCACCCCGTCTATCCAGCCGCGCTGGCGGTCCAGGAGATCAAACACCGCCTCGAGGTCGAGAGGGTGCAGGTCGGACAGTCCGGTGACATAGCGCCAACTGTGGCAAAACGGACAGCGGAGATTGCATCCGCCCGCGACGACAACCGCGGCGACGTTGTTCTCCCATTCCAACAGGGAGTTTTCGATAAAACCGCGCAGGTCGAAATCAATCGCCTCGTCCATGCTAGCGGCAGCACCCCGCCACCATCTCGATGCGGCCGAGTTCGGCGATGGCGTCCCGGTCCCACTTCGCGCCGCCCACTTCCGTCTCGTCGATGCGCTGGATGCCGGGCATGTTGACGGCGCCGCAGTGGGGGCACTTTTCCGCAATGCCTGCCCCGACCTTGTGGCAGGAGCGGCAAATCGTGAACTCGGGGCTGATGGTCAACTGCGCCGCCTTGGTCTTTTCAAACGTCTTCTTGACCAGGCTGGCGATGGCGCCGGCCGAGGGACGCGATTCGCCGACGAATGCGTGGATAATCGCGCCCGATTCGATCAGGCTGTGGAACTTGGCCTGCTTGGTGATGCGGTCGACAATGCCGTCGGACGCGTCGGGCCGCAGGTGGACCGAGTTCGTGTAGTAGACTTCGTCGTTATCGAGATCGCCCCGCATATAGTCGACCGCGTCGGGATAGCGTTTCAAATCGATCTTGGCGAGGCGGCGCGCGGCGGACTCGGCCGGCGATTCCTCGATTGTTATCTTCATGCCGTGCTTGCGCCCCACTTCCTTGATGCAGAAGTAGAGGTACGAAATGATCTTCATGCCGAGGCGCATGGCGTCCTCGTCCTCGTGCAGTTCCTTGCCGGTGAGGTAGGCGAGGCATTCGTTCAGGCCGATGACGCCGACGATGTAGGTGGCCTGGTCGAGATCGACATAGGGCCTGCCGTCGGCGGCGACCTTGCCTATCTGCCAGAGCGGCATGGACGGGCCCGACATGAGGATCTTGGCGAAGCGCTTTTTCTCGAGGTGCGCCTTGACGCAGATGTCGAGCGCGCGTTCAATCTCGGCGAAGACCTTGGAGTAATTGCCCTTGTCGGCCTTGTAGGCGCACTGCGGCAGGTTGATGGTCACGTTCTGGAAGCCGCAGAAGCGCATCGATTCGGGATGGCGAATCATGTGCGTGTCTTCGATGACGGTGCGCAGGCGGCAGCACGCCGACAGGGTGACTTCGTCCCTGTCGAAAATAAAGTACGGGGTGCCGTTCTTGGCGGCGATTTCGCAGGCGTAATTGTAGATCGCCAGTTGCTTCGGATCCTCGAACGTCTCGTGGTTGATGTGGAAGTCGCACTTCGGGAAGGCGAAGATGTGGCCGTACTGGTCGCCTTCGGCCCACACGTCCAGCATCGCCTTGGTGAAGCGGGTGGCTGTTTCGGAGAACTCGCCGTAGGTGCGGTCGAGGTACTTGCCGCCGGGGCCGATGGCCGGGATGTTCTTCAGATAGCCGGGGATGCCGGTGTGGATGTTGAAGTCGAGGAACAGGGTCTGGCCGCCGCGGGAAAAGGCGTTCTGGCTGGACGAGAAAATAAGGTGCTGGGCTTCCTGCCGCATTTCCAAATCCGACATGCCTTCGACCAGCGGGGCGTACATAATGTTAATGTAGGCGACGCCGAGCGCGCCGGCGTAGTACGCCTGCATGGAGGCGAGGAACGTGTTCAGGTGGCCGGTCAGCGTGCGGGCGTGCTTGGCCGGGGCGGACGAGGTGTCGAGGTTCTCGAGTTGCAGCCCGTACTTTTTCAGATATTCGAGCGAGTGGGACGAGCAGTAGACGCGGGTCGGATAGCCGAGGTCGTGCAGGTGGACCGCGCCCTCGCGGTGGGCGTCGGCGACTTCGGGCGAGAAGATCTCCTGCAGTGCGTACTGCTTCAGCACCGTCTCGGCGATGGCCAGGTTGATGGCTTCGGGGTTGTTGGCCGCGATGTTGGAGTTTTCCTTCGACTTCGACATGATAAGCTGTTCGATATCGTACTTGGGCAGGCCGATGATGGCCTGTTTTTCCAAGGACTTCTGGTGGCCGCGCTCGAACAGTTCGTTGTCCGTCAACTCGCGGATCAGGCTGGTGGAGATGCGGGTCAGGCCGGACGAGAGGACGCGCTTCTCGACCGAACGGGCGATGGAGGCGGCTTCGATGGGTTCGAGGTCGGCTTCCTTCTGGAGCGCCTTGGCGATGCGGGCGCGGTCCCAGGGAAAATACTCGGCCTGGGAACCCGGATCGACCAGCAGGTGGATATCGGTGGAGTCCGACCCGTTTGAGAAGGTGTCTTTACGGACGCGCATCCTGTCGCGCGCCTTGGTGCGGCGCTGACGATAGAGGATAAAGGCCTTGGAGGTTTTGGCGTGGCCTGTTTCGATCAGGGCCTTTTCCACCATATCCTGGATGTCTTCGATGCCGGGGGGATTGTCGTCGCTGTAGCGTTTTTCCAGCAGATTGACGACCAGGTCGGCGATGTCTTCGGCGATCTGGCGATTCTCGCCACCCACGGCCCGGGCGGCGGCAAAGATGGCGTCTGCGATTTTCTCCTTGGCGAATGGCACGACCAGCCCATCGCGCTTTACAACCCGGCTAATGCCTGACATTGACGTTCTCCATAACAGTGATTAATCTACTCTATGAGTTCAGCAAAATTAAAGAGGGTAAAACAGTCGTTCCTCGCGCTGGGGGCTCCGCAGTGCGGAGCCGGCGATGGGAAGGGCTCTATTTTTTATTGTTACCGGAATTATTACCTCCGTTGCTCGCCGGGTTTATGGTTCGAATCTCTTTTATAAATTCTTCCAGCGCCTGGTACTCGCGGTACACCGAGGCAAAACGGACATAGGCCACTTCGTCCATACCCCTGAGGTGGGACATGACCAGTTCGCCGATGTCGCGGGTGGATATTTCGCGGTCGGTCTGGTTCAGGATCTCCCGCTCAATCGCGTCGACAAGCTTCTCGACCGTCTCCAGCGAAATCGACCGCTTTTCCACCGCGCGGAGGATGCCGCCCAGGATCTTGGCCCTGTCGAACGGCTCGCGCCTGCCGCTCTTTTTGACCACCCGGACCGGCATCTCCTCCAACCGCTCATGGGTGGTGAAGCGCTTGTTGCAGGCGACGCACTCGCGCCGGCGGCGGATGGCAAAGCCGTCTTCGGAGGGCCGGGTATCGATGACCTTGTCGTTGTCTTGTTTGCAAAATGGACAACGCATCTGTTAGGCCCCGATAGCGACAAGAGATAGCGAGAGACAGCGTATCAACATCAACCGAAAGAAAACAGGAGGCCATAACCAACCAGCGAACTGGGGCGCAGTCGCTGGAAAGAAGGGCACCAAATTGTCGAAATCCCCCAAGGTAAAGTCAGTAATGGCCGTATGTTCACGTATTGCAACGGCCGTGACTCTCACCGTGAACACCACTTCTAGTGTTGTTGGCCCTATTATAGCCCCGTATATTGTGAGTCAAGAAAAATCCCTCGCGCCTGTTCGAACAAAATTGCCAGCCCCTCGCTAACACCATTTTCTTAAAGGAGGTAGGCATTGACAAAATATCCGTCGAGCCGTAAAAATCATCCAGCCGCGGCGGCGGGCCCGCCGGGGGCCGGATTGCAATAAACCGTCCATCCAATTCGGAACCGGGGTATGTATGGACTCTGTAGTTTATTATAAACAAATGACTTCGGATAAACCGGGCGCAATCGCCATTTTTCACCTGTACGGCGGTGAAGCCCTCCTTTCATCCCGGGTGGACGTCCTGCTCCGGGCCGAGGGGGGGGGTGCTCCAGGCAGGTCGCTGTCCTGCGGGGAGTTACGTTATGGGTGGCTGTATCCGGCCCACGGCGGCGAGGCGGTGGACGAGGTGATGCTGGCCAAGCCGGCGGCGGGCATGCGGGTCCTGATGACCCATGGGGGCGTCGTCGTCACCCGGGCGGTGGCGGCGGCCTTCCGGGTCGGCGGTTGCGTCGAATTGACTTCCCGGGCGGCGGAAAGAGACGACCCGCTCGATGACCCCGTCGTGTCGCACTGCCTCACTGAAGCGCAAGCGGCGGCGGCGCTGCGCTGGCGGGCAGGGGGGGCGGAACCGCCACCCGGGTTGATGAGGACGCACCGGGTTGTGCTGGCCGGACCGCCAAATGCGGGAAAGAGCAGTCTCCTCAACCAGTTATGCCGATATGACCGCGCCTTTGTCCATCCTGAGGCTGGCGCGACCAGGGATGTCGTCGACGAATTGGTCGAGATCGGCGGCTATGCTGTGTGGCTTGGCGATTTGCCTGGTTTTTCCGAAGACCTGACTGCGACGGACAGCCTTGTCGGCGAAGCCTGGCGCCGGGCCGCGCTGCGGCTGGGCCGGAGCGAAATGGTGTGGTTTGTAGCCGATTCCTCCCTGCCCTGGGAAGGAGAAACGGCCGAGGCCGCCGCCGCCGTCGCGGCTATCCTGGCGGCACAGGACCTGCCGCCACGCGTGCTGGTGGTGGCGAACAAGGCAGACCTGCCGCCCGGGTGGGACGGCGAGCCGTGGCGGCGGGTTTTTCCTCGCGCCGAGGCTGTGCGCGTCTCATCATTGCCACAAGGCGACGCAACCGACGTCCTCGCCGCATGCGTGGCCACGCTCTGGGGATTATGAGGAAACCGTGTCCGATTCGTTGCCGTTCCCGGCGTATTTGTGAATCGTTTTGACCAGTTCCTGGGGATTGATCGGCTTGGCGACATGGGCGTCCATGCCGGCCGCAAGGCATTCGTCGCGGTCGCCAAGCATGGCGCTGGCGGTGAGGGCGATAATGGGGATATGGCCGCCGCTGCCGGCCTCTTTGGCGCGGATGGCCCTGGTCGTCTCGAACCCGTCCATCTCGGGCATCTGGCAATCCATCAGGATGACGTCGTAGTGGTGTTCCGGCAGCATTCTGAGCGTTTCGACCCCGTTGACAGCCACATCCACCGTATAGCCGTACCGCTGCAAAATCCCGATCGCCACTTTCTGGTTAACGAGGTTGTCCTCGGCCAGGAGAACATGCATCCCGGCCCCGATCGCGGCATCGTCTCCGCGCGCGCCGAGGATGCGGGAGGACGAGCGTTCGGCCCGGGAACCGGACCCGTAGGACTGCATAAGCGCCTGGTGCAATTGGGCAAACCAGATCGGCTTGATCAGCATGGCGTCGAAGGTGAGGACCGGGTCGGGACGGGGCAGTTCCTCGCTCGCACCCGGGTAGGTGGTTACGAACACGACCGACATGCCGCCGGAATCGATCTGGCGAATCTCCCGGACCAGGTCGATCGTCGCCGCGGGATCGGCGTTCGGGATCACCACAAGGGGGCTGGCTTCCTCGTGCCTGGCAAAACTGTCTCGAAGCAGCCCCGGCACGGCGGCGCCGTTTTCGGCCTGGTAGACCATAAATCCCATGTGGGAAAGGAGGCGCTCAAGGACCGCTCGAAGCCCCTCGTGCGGCTCCCACAGGACCGCCGGGTTCCCGCGCCAGATTCGCTTGGGCGTCAACGGACCGGTTTCGCGATGGTTTTGCAGGGTTAGTTCGAGGGTGAAGGTCGACCCCTTGCCAACCTCGCTGGTGCAGGTCAATTCGCCCCTCATCAGGCTGGTGAGGCGGCGGCAGATGGCCAGCCCCAGGCCGGTCCCGCCAAAACGGCGGGTGGTGTTTTTGCCGCCCTGCTGGTACTTGTCGAAGATCTTTTCCTGCATTTCCGGCTCGATGCCCATGCCGGTGTCGATGACATCGATACGGTAGGCCGTGTGCTGGCGCGGACGCGGCCCGCCGGTAATCCTGACCGTGACCGTGCCCTGGTTGGTGAACTTGACCGCGTTGGACGCCAGGTTGAGGATAATCTGCCTGACGCGAATCATATCGCCCATGCATTGGGTCGGTAGACCCCCTGGAAATCGAAAAGGAGTTCGTTGCCCGCTTCTTCGGCTCGGCCCGAAAGCAGGCGCAAACACTCGGCGGCGGTGGCCTGGATATCGAAGGGGGCGGTTTCAATAACCATCTTTCCTGCCTCGATTTTGGTAAAGTCGAGGATGTCATTGATAATCGTCAAAAGGCTCGAGGCAGAGGTTTTGATAATGTCCGAGTATTCCCGCTGTTCTTCCGTGAGACGAGTGCGGGACAGCAGATCCACCATGCCGATTATCCCGTTCATGGGGGTGCGGATCTCGTGGGACATGGTGGCGAGGAATTCGCTTTTCGACATATTGGCCTGCTCGGCCTCGCGC
Source organism: Planctomycetaceae bacterium (assembly GCA_021203245.1). Lineage (GTDB taxonomy): Bacteria > Planctomycetota > SZUA-567 > SZUA-567 > SZUA-567 > JAJBSZ01. The sequence goes on along the minus strand of JAJQBO010000153.1, from coordinate 1,517 downwards.
TTCGCCTTCTCCATCTCCTCGATATAATAGCGCAGCTTTTCCGCCTCCTCGTGCCGCCGCGCCCGCCTTGACACCAGCCAGTGGCACAGCATCATGACAGACAGGACAAGGAGCGTCATCATGGCGCCGTAGGCGATGAAATTATGGCTGCTGGTGTGCATATCGGTGACGGCGGCGATGCGCTGGCCAGGCAGGAGCGCGCAGCCGAATTCCCCGCCTTTTCCGTCGGTAAAGACGAATCCTGACGGCGCGCCGCCACCGGTGGAGCTGGCCGTCTGGGAAGAGAAGGCATCGGACCAGATAAACTGGACCAGTCCGGTCCGGAATGCCCCGTCCGTCGGCATGGGGTGGGATTGGTAGAGGAGGGAGCCCTTGGAATCGATAAGATTTACCCGCTCCTCCTCAAAGCCGAGGCGCGTGAGCACGTCGTCCAGGCGGAAAAGGAGTGACGGCCAGGCCACAGGCACGTCGTTTGTGTTGGCGATAGGCTTGGGCGCGATGACAAGATACCGCTGACCGGTTTCCGGGTGGATGAATATACGGGCACCGGCGCTCATTTTCTCCTTGTCAGAGGGATCGTACCCCATGATGGAATGGCGGCGGAGGTCAGGGATGTTCCCGAGGGTCGAAGTATGGATGGGAAAGCCGAGCGGATCGGCGACCAGGGCGACATTGGCGCGGCTGAGGACTGCGATAAGGTCGAGGAGATTGCGCCGGCGTTCTGCCTGAACCGGGTCGTCCGAATCCTGCGTTGCGGATAAAAGGTGGAAGAAATCGGGCGAGCGGGTGTGGATTTCGGCGGCTCGGGACAGATTGGTGTAAAACGAGGTAAAGGTCTCGGCAAAGTGCTGGGCCTGGTTGCGCCGCGCCTCCTGAAGCGATGCCACATGGTTTTGGATAGTGAATGACCAGATGCCGAGGATGAGCAGGGCCGACAGGGCGACGATAAGTATGGAGAGTGCCCGGATGGGGGCGACGCCGGTGGATCTGCGAGTCTGTCGGACGGTGTCGGTCATTGTCGTCCACGAGCCGGGCAGGGGGATGGACGAGTCCGTCTTGTCGGACGTCGGTGCCGTCATCCCTTGGGTGGTCGAGTCGAGCGTGTGCAGGCGGTGAAGAGACGGAAGCCTGCGGAACACGGCTATGGTATAATCCTTTCAGTTTTTACGCAAGAGTAAACGCACAGAGGATTATAAACTTCCACTGAAAAGTAAAATTTTGCCAAGCGTCTCATTCTCTTCTAAACGTCACCTGGCCGGAAAAACGACCGCGCACCGTGAACGGGAAGTCGTGCCGGGGAAGGCGGGCGGGACTGGACAGTAAGGAGTCCTGAATCGCTGCAGCATAGGGTCATGTGCACTTACCCTGGCATAACTACAGGTGCGTCCGCTGGTGTACGCTGCACCGCCGGGGTTGACGTGGCAAAAAAAGAGCACCTCCTTGCGGAAGTCCTCTTTCTCACGTTTGGCCTTTTTCCGTTATATCAAATAACAATTTAGGTAATAAAAACGAGGTAA
>JAJQBO010000201.1 GCA_021203245.1 Planctomycetaceae bacterium | reverse complement strand
GAGTAAACGGGCGGTTCGGCCGGAGTCCATGCCAAAAACAGCGACGGCACCGAACTCGATAGGTTGGAAACCCGAAGCAAATGCCGGTGGCGTGGACCCCGGCCGAACCGCCCGTTTGTTTCCGCTGATGGACGTATAGACGCCGGGGTGACGTCTTTGGTGAGTTTTTCGGCGTATATGTCACGACAGCGTAATAGAGAACACGGGAGAAGCCAATGGCCTCCCCCGCGTCGCACCGACCCAGCCTGAGATAATTACGAAAAAAACGCCATATTCACGATGATGATAATAATCGACCCGAATATCGGCAGGAGGATCGTCCCCACCGTCCACGTCTTCAGGGAGGTCTTCACGTCAAAGCCGCTGAAGCGGGTCACGACCCAGAAGTACGAGTCGTTCAGGTACGACGGGCACATGGTGGTCAGGCACAGGGCCAGACCGGCGATGAGCGGATTGAGGCCGAGCGTGCCCAGCATGGGCGCGAGAATGGACGCGCCGGTGATCATCGCGGTCGTGCCGGAACCCTGCGGGAAGCGGAGAAGCGTGCCAATGAGGAGCGGCACAAGGATGACCGGCAGGGGCGAAGCGGCGATGCCCTGCGCCATCAGGTCGCCCGCACCGGTGACGCGGATGACATTGCCGAGCGCGCCGCCGGCGGCGGTCACGAAGACAATGAGGCCCGCATCGGCCAGCGATTCCTCGATGCACTTCAGCGCCTCTTCCTTCGTCATGCTGCGGGCGAGGAGGAACATCGCCATCAGGACGGAAATAAAGATGGCGGTGATGGGGTGGCCGATGAGGATAAAGAACTCCCGCACCGGACCGGTGACGCCGGCGATGCCGACCAGGGTGTTCAGGAGGATCAGGAACACCGGCACCAGCAGGGTCGCGAAAGAGATGCCGGCCGGCGGGAGGTTCTCGGCCTTCAGCAGTTCATGGAAGTCGTTGCTCTGGAGATCCTCGCCCCGTTCCTGTTTGGCGACGATCGTATCCAGAACCATTCGCTGCGAGGTTGTCAGGGATTTCAGCTCGTCTTCGCTCCGCTCCGGAATGACGGCGGGATGGCGCTTCGTCACCCAGCGGAAGTAGAAGACAGCGAAGATGAACAGGGGAATGCTGAACAACACCCCGCCAATGATAAACAGGCCTATATCGACATTGAACGCACCGGCCACGGCCAGCGGGCCGGGCGTCGGCGGCACCAGAAAGTGAGTGATGTATAAACCCATGCCAAGCATGCCGCCCATGAGGATCATGCTTTTCTTGGTGAGCCGGGAGAATTCCTTTGCGAGCGAGGAAAGAATGACAAATCCGGAATCGCAAAACACCGGGATGGAGACGAGGAAGCCGGTTAGACCCAGCACGATATCGGCGTTCCGGACGCCGACGGTGGGGAGAATGGTCAGGGCCATTCGCTTTGCCGCGCCGCTTTTCTCCATGAACTTGCCCGTAATGCAGCCAAGGCCGATGACGATGCCGATACTGGCCATGGTATTGCCGAACCCGGTGGTGACGGCCGAAATGGTCTCTGACGCCGTATGGCCCGACAGCAGGCCGATGAGAATGGCCGACAGGATCAAGGCCGGAAACGCCTGGATGCGGGTCTTGATGACCAGCACCATCAGAAATACGATACCCAAAAGCATGGCGACGATTGTCCACATACCTGCGCCCTCCCCCGGTCAGATGACCGGACCCATGGTGTAGATGTCTATGCTTCCGAAATACCCGATACTCTCATTTTTTGTAAATTCGCCCGACAGCACCCGAAGGAGCTTCCGGAACGCCTCCTCCCCCACCTCTTCGATGGATTTTTCTCCGGTGATGATGAGGCCGGCGTTCAGGTCCATGTCGTGTTGCATATGGTCGTAGGTCTGGGGATTGCCGCAAATTTTGATGACAGGCATGGTGGGGAAGCCCTGCGGCGCGCCCCGGCCGGTGGAGATCATCATCGGCTGTGCGCCGGTGGCGGCCATGCCGGTGAGGATTTCCGGTTCTCGCCCGGGCGTGTCCTTGATCCACAGGCCTTTTTGGCTGGTGACGATGTCGGTGTACTCGAGCACGCCCTGGATGGGCCGGCTGCCCGACTTGACGATCGCGCCCAGCGACTTTTCCTCGATGGACGACAGCCCGCCTTCGATGTTGCCGGGCGTCGGCTGGCCCTTGCGCATATCGCAGCCAAGCGACATGGCGCGCGCCTCCATTTTCGCGACGATTTCATTGATGCGTTTGCCGACCTCCGGCGTTACGCCTCGTTTTGCCAGGATGTGTTCCGCGCCCAGGAATTCCGTCGTCTCGCCAAACACCACCGTCGCCCCGATATCGACCAGCTTGTCGGAGACGTAGCCGATGACGCAATTCGACGCCATGCCGCTGGTGGCGTCGGACGCGCCGCATTTGATTGACATGACGATGGAGGACGCCGGGACGGCCTGGCGCTGCGCACCCGAGATAGCTATGGCCAGTTTTTGCGCCGTGTCGATCCCTTCCTGCACCGCGCGGCTGAAGCCGCCCAATTCCTGAATGCGGATGATTTCCACCGGCTTGCCGGTCTTGGCGATTTCGGCGACGAGCTTTTCGTGATCCGTCCCTTCGCAGCCGAGGCTGACCACCAGGGCGGCGCCGACGTTCGGGCTGGAACCAAGACCGATCAGCGTGTCTGTCACCCGGTCGAGATCGGGCGGAAGCTGGCAGCAGCCCTGGTGGTGGAAAAAGCCGCGCGTGTTTTCCACCCGAGAACAGATCACCTGGGCGACGTCGTTGGCGCAGACGACGCTTGGAATGACCGCCGCGTGGTTGCGCGCCCCGACCGTACCGTTCGGCCTCACATATCCCATGAATTCCACAGCTAGGCCCCCTTTCCGATATCGCCGCGCGCGCGGGTGCTGTCGAAGTTATGGACATGGACGTAATCGCCGGGAGCTATGGCTGCCGTGGCCATGCCGATCACCTCGCCGTATTTGTGGATATGGCTGCCCGGGGCAATAGGGACCAGGGCGATCTTGTGGCCGTAGGGGATGTCGTCGTTGACGGCGAGGGTGCGGCTCCCCCCGGCCTTGTTTTTCACTTCGACCGTCTCCCCCTTCGCCACCGTGGCGAAGATGGTGGCGACGTTGTCCTTGTCGTCGACCTGTAACGCAAGCTTCATGGCTGCTCCTCGGAATGAAGAATGACTCGCAAAACTTCGCCTTGTCAGAGAAAACGTCCAGCCCTCCCCCAAACGTCACCCCGGCGTGCGGACCTCCACCAGCGCGAAAAACGGGCGGTTCGGCCGGGGTCCATGGGGTAAACCCTGAAGGCACCAAACTCATTCGGTTACCAAACAGGCTTTCCCCGTAGCCCCCGTTCATCCCCGTGGACCCCGGCCGCACCGCCCGTCAAGTTCGCTGATAGACGTGGAGACGCCGGGGTGACGCATGGGGAAGACCGGCGCGATTCCAGTTACGACTTCAACGTCAAGACCGCCACCCCGTCCGGAATCACCACCACCCGCGCGTCACGCCCCTTCATGCCGTAGGCGATTTCCATGGCTTCGTCCGGGCTGAACGCCGGGATCATGTTTGCCTTGCGGACCACCTCCGGCGGCAAAAACGTGGTGACCAGGACAACCGGATGTTTTTTCAGGATGCGGGCGTAAATCTGCGGACACCACTGTTCCGGAATCGTCTCCTTCGGCGGAATGGTGGCGAGATAGGCTTCGATTTCCTCCGGTGTCCCCATGGTGATGAGCCGTTCGAAATGGGTTCCGCCCATGCCGTCGACGCAGGAACAGCACATGACGATAACGCCGTCCTCGCCGGCGCACGCCTCCGCCGTCGCCACCGCCTTGGGCGATTGATAGAGGTTTTGATCGAGTGGATAGCCGCCGTTCGAGGTGACGACGATGTCGCCGGTGACGGCCGGGCAGCGGGAGAGATCGGCGATAAACTCGCAGCCTTTCTGGTGCGAGTCGATGATGTCGCCGGCAAAGGCGGCGATGATTTTCTTGTTCGCGTCCAGCCCGACATTAAGGGTGAACTGCACATTTACCTTTCGGCAGGCATAGACCATGTCGTCGTGGATGGGGTTGCCGGTGGTGATGCCGGCGACGGCATGCGGATGGGCGATCGCCTTGTAGGAGTGGTTTTCGTTCACGGTCACGGCGGAACAGATGCCGGGCAGAATGCTCTTGCGGCCGCCCGAAAAGCCGGCGAAAAAGTGCGGTTCGATAAAGCCCTCGGTCACGAGCAGATCGCATTCTACCGCCAGGCGGTTGACGACCAGGCCGGCTCCGGACGGCAGGGTGCAGATGTCGACCATGTCGTCGTCCTTGAACGCGTCGTGGACGACGATGCGCTCGTTATCCACCAGGGCGTCGCCGAACATGGCGCGTTGTTCCTCCGGCGTGGTGGCGCGGTGCAGGCCGGTGGCGATGAGGATGGTGATGTCGGCGTCGGGAGCGCCTTTGCGGATTTCCGCCAGCAGAATCGGCAGGGTGATCTTGCTCGGCACGGCGCGGGTGTGGTCGCTGGTGACGAGGGTGACCCGCTTTTTGCCCTGGGCCAGGACAGACAGCCGTTCCGACCCGATGGGGTTGTCCAGGGCATGGTGAACAAGGCCCTCCTGGCCGAGTTCGGGGGTGAACTCGTGTATTTTGGCGGTCAGGATTGCTTCGACATTGGCCTCGTCGATGTTCAGGTCGACGGTACCGGTATAATAGGGAATAGGTATCGTGAGCACTCGTCATCCCTCGCAGTTTGGGGTAGTAAAGGGAATGGGCAGTGCATGATGTATACATCATACAAGAGTATACTACCCCATTGAAGAGCGGTTGTCAATTATGGCCGGGTGATTTTCGGCCGTGGGGTATGGCGCAGGAACCGGTCCGGCACACCGGCGGCGTCCTATCCAAAAATAATCCGGAAAGGGACGGTAACACCCCTGCGGTTCCCGACACTATCAAGGCGAGGGCGCAGGCAAAACGCCCGGGCAAAAAGGCAGGCTGCGGCAGGCGGCATTCATGGGCCGCGTTGTCGCCTCATACGCTGGACCGTTATTCCAGCGCCGGTTGAAAGGATAGGCCATGAAAAAGATTTTGATGGCGCTCGCCCTCGCGGTGGCAATTGGCTTTGCCCTGCCGACGGCGGCGCACGCACGCGAGACAACGCTCGGGCCCGACGCCCGCGTCACCGAACACGGACCGCGCCGGCATCGCGGGCCGCGCCGTGGCGGGCCGTATTGGGGCGGCTATTACGGACCGCGCTACTATCGGCCCGGATACGGCTACTATGCGCCGCCGCGCCGACACGCCTATGTAGTGCCTGTCAGGCCGGTGGTGGTGTATCCGTCGCCGTATTACGGCGGGACGGTTATCTGCCGCTGAACGGCACAACCCGTGCGCAACCCCGGCCTTGCGGCCGGGGTTTTTGTTTGGGAGCACGATTCGCCTTTTCCGTCGCGGCGACGGTTGGTTCCGGTTTTCCAGATGAATTTTCGCGCGCGAACGATATCATACTGACGTATTGGTGCCGCCGTCGCGGCCCGTGTGGTTGTCAGGAGAATCGTATGCGCTTTCCCCGCGCCTGGTGCGTCCTCGTCTTGACCGTCTTTCTGGCGTGTGCCGCCGCCGCGGCAGAAGCCGGTACTCCCGAAATTCCCAATCCCCTTGCGACCGTCCGCCCGGGCCAATGGGTGCGGTACCGCCACAGCACCATGTACGGCGTGGCTGAACAGAAACAGACTGTTCTCGCGGTCTCAGGCGACGGCGACGAGCGCGTTATTTCCATCGAATCCGTCATGGCGATTGAAGGGGAAACGGTGGATGAACGCACCGACACCATAACCTATGGCGCCATTATGGAAGAGCAGCGGTCCGCCCTTGCCGACGCTGCCGATCTAACCGTCACCCCGATGATTATCCCGTTCAATGGACGCGATTTGCCGGGAGTGCGGGTCGAGTTCGCGAACGTCGACGGACGCTTCCGTCTGGTGCTGTCCGACCTCGTGCCTCTTTCCGGCGTCATCCGGATGGAAGAGGAAGGGGAGGACGAGCCGGTGATGGAACTGCTCGATTTTGGTGAACAGTGAAGGGCTTGCCCGGGGAGATATTTCCCTACCATCTTTTATCCCAAGGCCATATACTATATAATGCCTTACTTTCGTGACCTACACGAACGGTTACCTCTAGGATGCTTTCCTGAAAGCGAGTTCGCCCGGTGCGCAACGTTTCGCTTCACTGTCTGGCAGGCCCTCTCAAGGGGCAGACCTTCCGCCTTAACGGCGGACCCGTCTTCCTGTTTGGCCGGTATGTCAAGTCCACCTTCTCCCTGGCCGCCGACCCGGCAGCCAGCCATCTGCATTTCCTCATCGACACCTCCGAGGACCGCGTCCGCATCGTGGATCTCGGCTCCACCAACGGGCTGGTCATCAACGATAAGCACATGGGCGGCAAACAGGGTCCGGCTTTTTACCGATTTCGTCACCCTGAAGTCCGGCGACACCATCCTTGCCGGCGCCTGCCTCTTCCGCCTCTCGGTAGCGGAGGAATCCACGATTTACGATCTGGCCTCTATGGCGCCTCCCGGCTCGAATATCGTCCTGGCGCGGAGCGAGCAGGCGCGGTCCGGCAAGATAACGACGGTCATCCACAAGGAATCCGCAACCTCGCGCTTTACCGACCACCTGACGGATCAGCCGAAGCTCGACGCCGACGGCCTGCCCCAGGTGGAAGGGTTCACGATTCTTGAAAAAATCGGCGGCGGCGGCCGCGGCATCGTCTACAAGGCGGTCAAGGACGACAGCGGCGCGGCGGCGGCGATCAAGATGATGAATTTCAACCGGAACAAGAGCCGCAAGCAGCGGTCCATCGAGATGTTCCGCCGCGAGATTCAGATTACCCGGCAACTGCACCACCCCAACATCATCCGCTATCTCGGCGACGGCATCTCCGGCGGCGCGCCGTTCCTGGCCATCGAATACGTCGACGGCGGCACCCTGGACGAACTCATCCAGGACGCGCCCGGCAACAAGCTCGACATGCCCCAGGCCGTCCCCCTGTTTATCCAGCTTCTCGAGGCGGTCGCGCATATGCACAGCCGCTCCCTCGTGCACCGGGACATCAAGCCGAAAAACATCCTGCTGGATCTGCGCCGGGGCGGCAGCCTGGCGGTCAAACTGTCCGACATGGGCCTGTCCTGCCGCTTCACCTCGCAGGACGCAAACGAGTTCCTGCCGATCATTTCCGAAGGCGGCACGCCGGCGTATATGCCGCCGGAACAGTTGACCGACCTGACCCGCACGATTCCGCAGTCCGACGTGTTCAGTTCCGCCGCCACCTTTTACCAGATGGTGACCGGCTCGCTGCTCTACGACTTCAAGGACAAGGACCAGAACGAAACCATCCTGGAAGGCAGCATCACCCCGCTCCGGGAACTCCGCCCCGACATCCCCGACGACGTCGCCGACGTCATTAACAAAGGCCTTTCCTACCAGCCCGAAGGGCGCTACGAAACGGCCCAGGAAATGCTCGACGCCTTCAAGAAAGCGCTGGCATAGGGTAGGTCTCAGGTAATCCAATTCAATAACTCGTGCAGCGGAACGTTTTTCCCGCCGGGGTGACGCTTGGAGAAGAATGGCGCGTTCTGTTTTAATGGGGCGAAAGGCCCACCCGAAAAAGCGCGGCCCCCTGAGGGGCCGCGCACCACAGACCGAGGCGACGCGTGTTGGGTCAGAAGCGCTCCCTGATATATTCCCGGGCATTTTCCAGACCGTCCTTAACCGCTTCGCCCACTTTTTCCGCACCGGTCCGGACAGCCTCGGCGGCGCTGCGCGCGCCTTCCCCCAGGGATTCGCCCATCGAACTGAGCCCGTCCTCGATGACTATTTCCCCTGACGGTTCCCGTCCGTCTTCGTCCACCTGCATGAACCCGTCGCCAAGCGATTCGAACATGTCGCCGCTCAGCTCGCCGCGTTCCCTCAGTCGTTTTTCCGCTTCCTGCGTTTCCTTGTAACTCGCTTCCAGCGGATACCCGCCGCGGCTGTCGTCGAACATCGCGGACATGCCGGGGATTACCGCCAGCAACTCGCAGAAGTAGTCCCAGTTTGATTTTTCGTAAAGCATCGTACCGCTAGCCTCCACGCGGGCAGCCCCGCCGGTTATACTTTCACTTCGACCTGATGTTCCTGCTGGTCGTCGGCAAGGACGATAGTCGCTTCGCCGTCATTAACGCCTTCACTGTTAACTGTCTCCTCCTTTTCACGCTCCCCCGTCGTGCTCACGCTTATGTCATAGCAGGATTTCTTCGCCCGGTAGCGTATGCGGAAACCGCTCCAGGACGCCGGGACGCAGGGGCGACGCGTATCCACCCGGGCGTCAATTTGAAGCCGAGGATTTCCTCCAGCATGAACCGGTACAGCCACGACGCGGACCCCGTATACCAAGACCAGCCGCCACGGCCGAGGTGCTGCGGGTTCGCGTAGACGTCGGCGGAAATGACATACGGTTCGACCTTGTAGCGCTCGGCCATGGTGCGGTCGAGGGCGTGGTTGACAGGGTTGAGGAGGCTCAGCGTTTCCCAGGTTTTTTTCCGCATCGCCGAGGGCCGCGTAGGCGAAGCCGACCCAGATCGCGCCGTGGGTATACTGGCCGCCGTTTTCTCTGACGCCGGGAACATAGCCCTTGATGTATCCGGGCTGCATATCCGACTTGTCGAATGGCGGCTCGAACAGCTTGATAAGCAGGTGCTCGTGGTCGATAAGGTGTTCGTCCAGGGACTGCATCGCGGTTTTCACCCGCTCCGGCGAACCGACGCCGGAAATCGCCGACCAGCTTTGCGCCAGCGAATCGATGCGGCACTCCGGGTTCTGCGCCGACCCGAGGGGCGAACCGTCGTCAAAGTAGGCGCGGCGGTACCACTCGCCGTCCCACGCGTGCTCTTCGATGTTTTCCGCCAGCCGCTTTGCCTCGACCCGGCAGCGGTCGGCGAAGACGGCGTCGTCCCGCGCTTCGGCCAGGCCGGCGAAGCGGACAAGCGTGTCGTGGAGGAAGTAGCCAAGCCATACGCTTTCCCCCTTTCCTTCGATGCCGACCTGGTCCATGCCGTCGTTCCAGTCGCCCGATCCCATGAGCGGCAATCCGTGCGAGCCGAAGCGGAGGCCGTTTTCAATGGAGCGGCGGCAGTGATCGTAGAGGCTGGTTTTTCCTCCGACCGCTGCGGCGCGTCGTAGTACGACTCCTCGTCTTCGCGAAGCGGCCTTCCGGTCAAGAAGCGGACATTCTCGTCGAGAATTTCCGTGTCGCCGGTGACGGCGACGTAGCGCTCGGTTACATACGGCAGCCACAGGTAATCGTCCGAGCAGCGGGTGCGCACGCCCCTGCCCGCCGGCGGATGCCACCAGTGCTGCACATCCCCTTCCAGGAACTGGTGCGCCGCGCTATCAAGGATATGTCCCCTGACCAGCGCCGGCTCGGCGTACAGGAGCGCCATCGAGTCCTGCAACTGGTCCCGGAAGCCGAACGCTCCGCCGGACTGATACGTAGCCGACCTTCCCCAGAAGCGGCAGGACAGCACCTGGTAGAGAAGCCAGCCGTTTGCCATCAAGTTGAACACAAGGTCTGGCGTATCGACCTGAATCGTCCCCAGGGTCGTCCGCCAGAAATCCTTGACCTTGTCAAGCGACTCGCTGGCGGCCTCGGAGCCGCGGAATTGCTTGATGAGGGTGCGCGCTTCCTCCAGCGTTTTGCCGACGCCCATACGGAAGACGATCTGCCGTTCCTGACCCGGCCCGAGGTTGAACTTGGTCTGGATACTGCCGCACGGGTCCAGGCCGGGACCGACCCGCCCCGACAGATTCGGGCGCTGCAAGGCGACCGGGCTCGCGAGGCTGCCGTTGCGGCCGAGGAACTCGCGCCGGTCGCCGCAGACGGTGCGGCCGGGATCGTCGCAATCGAGGAAGGCGGTGCGGTGGCGGAATTCCTCGCTGTAGTGGTTGCGCGCCAGGAGCGCGCCGGAGCGGGAATCCACCCCGGTGGCGATATGCATCGCCGTCTTGGTGCGGAGATCGCCCAGCACCCATTCCACAAACGCGGTGGCCGAAAGGTTGCGGCGGTGGCTCGAATTGTTCCGGATGGTCAGGGTGTAGAATTTCACCGGCTCGTCCCGGTCGACATGCACGCTCAGGCACGAATAGATGCCGTATTCGTTGTGCTCGAACAAGGAATAGCCGAAGCCGTGCCGGGTGACGTACTGGTGGTCGGTGCGGACCGGCAGCGGCGTCGGGCACCAGAAGGCGCCCGTCTGTTCGTCCCTGATGTAGATCGCCTCGCCGGTGGTGTCGGAGACGGGGTCGTTGTTCCACGGCGTCAGGCGGTGTTCGTGCGCGTTTTCGCTCCAGGTATAGGATCCGCCCGCTTCGGAGACGACAGTGCCGAATTCCGGATTCGCCATGACGTTGACCCACGGCAGCGGCGTCGCGATCGTGCCGCCGCTGACGATAATGTATTCGCTGCCGTCTTTCGAAAAGCCGCCGTATTCATTGGGGAGGAGAAGCTTCTCCACCTCCACCGGCTGATCCTCGCCGACGACCGGCTCGAACTTGCGGTATTGGACGATGGTGGAATTGGAGGCCATTTCCGCCTTCATAAGCTTGCGGAGCTGTTCGTCCAGCATGCCGTCGCCGTCCGACAGCACAACCCGCGCAACCGACTGGATGAGGATGCGGTCCTCTTCGTTGATGCGGTCGGGCGAGCGGATAAATATGCCGCCCGGCTGCTCCATGGTGGCGTCGTCCAGTACCGCGCCGGCGATACTGACAATCTGGTCATGCAGGGTCTGGCGGTAACTCGTCTGGTCTTCGTTCCATACGACCAGGTCCACCTTCAGGCCCTTTTGACGCCAATAGGTGTGAGCCTGCACCACCTGCTTGACAAGCTGCAGCCGCGACGGTTCGGTGATCTTGATCAGGAGAATCGGCCAGTCGCCCGAAATCGCATAGCCCCATAAGCCGGACTGGCCCTTGCGGTTCCGCATCAGGGTGGAGGCGTCGGCGCGCAGGGCCGGATTTGTGTAGACGATGGAACTGGCCAGTTGGCTGTAGCGCTGCGCATCCGTTTCCGATACGTCCAGTTGCCGCAGCAGCAGTTGGCCGTGGGTATAGGCCATGTCGAAGGCCTTTTCGGCCATACGCTCGTCCTGGTATTTTTCCAAAAGCTGCATGGTGGCGTCTTCGTCGTCGCCGACGCCGGTGACGAGATCGATGATAACCGTTTCGCCCGAATCGAGGGTCACGGGTGAGCGGATGGCGACGACCGGGTCGAGGACCGCGCCTTCGCCGTCGGCCAGCGGTTCGGATCCGGCCCATACCGCCTGGGGACGGCTCGCGTCGTTGCCGCGTCCGAGAAAGGCGAGGCGGTCGGTCTCGTACGACACCACTCCGCCGCCAACGCCCCGGACCGCCAGCATGTGGAACATGTTCGGCATCCGCGCTTCATTTGCGCTGCGCGCCCGGCGGCTGCAGATAATCCCTTGGCGCTGGCGGACGATATGGGTCTGGACAAACAGCTTGCTGAAGGCCTGGTGGCTGTCGTCCGCCGCCTGCGAGTTGAGGGCGACCTCGGCATAGGAGGTGAGGTCAAGGACGCGCCGCCGGGGCGAGCGGTTGGTGATTCTCAGACGGCGCACTTCGACATTGTCCTCGGGCGCGACAACGACTTCGGTGCGGCAGTCGAACTCCTCGTCGCGGCGGATGAACTCCGCCTTTCCTTCGGTGAAAATCGCTTCGAACGATTTCGCCGGGGCGTGGGTCGGCTGATAGGTGTTGGACCACACTTCGCCTGTATCGCGATCGCGGATATAGCAGAAGCTGCCCCAGTTGTCGAGGGTCGCGTCTTCGCGCCAGCGGGTGACGGAGAGGTCGCGGTACCGGCTGTAACCGCCGCCCGACGCCGTGATCATGACGTGGTAGGAGCCGTTGGACAGGAGCTGCACGTCCGGATGCGGCGCGTTCGGGTTCTGGATAATCCGCGCCGGCGCTTCCTCGCCCACCGCCTCGTCGACGATTTCCGGGCTGTAGGTGGAGTGGAAATACATCGCCTTTTCCGCCGGGACCATTTCCTGCAGAAGCATGGTGGCGGAATGCAGCATCGGGTTCGCGTCGAAGCGCTTGTGCATCGGCCGGTCGAGGAGCGTTTGCGTCAGCGCCACCAGGCTCATGCCCTGGTGATGCGACATATAGGAGCGGATAATGGCGAATTTCGCATCGTGGGGCACCCGGGACGGCGTAAAGTCGATAGCCTCGTAGAAGCCGTAGGAGGACTGGAAGCCCCGCTCGTGCAGCGTCATCAGGTTGGCTGTCGCCCGAGCTGGGAACACCATGGTTGCGAGCATGGTCGCGTATGGCGCGACGACGAGATCGTCCGAAAGCGCGTGCCGCAGCCCGAGTTCCGGAACGCCGAACGCCCGGTACTGATAATTCTGCTCCGAGTCGAAAAGGTTGTATCCCGATTCGGAAATCCCCCACGGAACATTGCGGCTCGCGCCGTAATTCATTTGAATCGTCACGCACGCCTTGTACGTTTCGTCCAGCAGCGTGTCCTCGTAGGTCGGCATGACCAGGAGCGGCATCAGGTACTCGAACATCGACCCGCTCCAGGAGATGAGGAGCGGCCGGCGGTCCGACAGGGTCAACAAGCGCCCCAGGGCGAACCAGCTCGACTGCGGTATCTTGTTCTGGGCAACGCCCAGGTAGGCGGCAAGACGCGCTTCCGACGCGAGCAAGTCGTAAAACGACTGGTCGAGACGGCGTTCGGAAATATTATAGCCGATTGCCAACAGCCGCTTCGACTTGTCATAAAGGAAGTCGTAATCGATATGGGAAATGTCTTCGCATTCCACCAGCGACTTCTGGATAACCGCCAGCCTGTGCCGGGCATGTTCCATCGCCTTGTCGAGGTGGACCGCCAGATCGGCCGGCACCGGGGCATCGACGGCGAGCCGCTCCCGTAACACGGCGGCGTCGACGAGGGACGGCACCTCGCACAGGAGGTCGAAGCCCTGCCACTCGGGACGGGACGGCAGGTCGGCCGCCCACGGCATGAGTTTGTCGCATTCCGCGAGGGCGTCCCGGCATTGGCGGGCAAATGCCGCCACCCAGGTGCGGGTTCGGTCCTCGCCCTGCACGCCGGCCCAGTCTTTTTCCAGCTTTTCCGCCTCGGCAGCCACCGAGGCGATGGCGGCATGAATGTCGCCGGGATAGGTCGGCGGATTGGCCGCGTCCTCGCACAGGCGCTCCCGGAGCGGCGTCAGGGCGACGAGGGGCGGGCTGGCCGGGTTGTCGGCCTCTTCCAGCGCCAGTTCCAGCGTGTCGAGGAGGCCTGAAAACAGGTTCGGGTTGATGATGGGAGCAGTGGCGAGGCTGCGCAGGCCCGACGCCAGCACCAGCATGTGGGCCGCCATGTTGCCGCTGTCGACGGTGGATATGTAGGCGGGCTGGAGCACGTCGAGGCTGCGGGTGTCGTACCAGTTGTAGAAATGGCCGCGGAAGCGCTCCATCCGGTTCATCGTTTCAAACGCCTGTTCGGTCCGCTCGACAAGTTTACCGGTGGTGATATAGCCGAAGTCGTGGGCAGACAGGTTGGCGAGGAGCGACAGCCCCATGTTGGTCGGCGAGGTCCGGTGGGCGATGCGGCCGACCGGATATTCTTGGTAGTTGTCGGGTGGGAGGTGGTTTTCCGCCTCGGTGACGAATGTCTCGAAAAACAGCCAGATGCGCCGGGCGGCGTGCCGGAGGAACGTCTCCTGTTTTTCCGACAGCGATTCGCGCGCCACCGAACGGGGCTTCGACAACCAGGTCACGAACAGCGGCGACAGGCACCACAAGACCAGGAGCGGCACTGCGTACCAGAGGAGGTCCGGATTCACGTCGGCGATCAGCACCGTCATGGCGATGGCGGCGACGGGGCCTATCCACATCCTGGCCAGAATGGGCCAAAAATGCGTATAGTCCCTTTTGATGCTGTTGTCGGAAGGATTCCACTGCAGCAGCAGCCGGTGCGAAATCACCTGCCGCCACAAACTGCGGAAAATCGCGTCGGCGCAGAAATATGCCTCGAACGGCACGCAGGAAAACTTGAATATCGACTGTACCGCCTGCTTTCCGGTGGACGACAGGCAGTTGCGGATATGCTGTCTCAATGTCTTGTCAGGCGACTTGCGGAACATGCCCCACAACCCCGCCACCGCCACCGGCAGGAGGAAGACGGCCGCCACGATGGCCATGTACAGGCCGGGACTCCTGAGCACGATAAAGCCGAAAACAAGCAGGAGGAAAATGACAATTGACACCAGGCTGCGCCGGAGATTGTCGAAAACCTTCCACTGCGACAGGACGTTCAGGGGCTTGGTGTTGGCCTGCCGCCCGCCACGAACCTCTTTGGCGGCGAGAAAGCTGGCTATCTGCCAGTCGCCCCGGACCCAGCGGTGGCGGCGGTCGACGTCCATGAGATAGGTCGCGGGCGGATCCTCGTACAGCTTGACGTCATTGATAAGCCCGGAGCGGACCACGCAGCCTTCGAGAAGGTCGTGGCTGAGAATCTTGTTGTCGGGGAACCGGCGGCCGAGGCCGCGATCGAAGATGTCGACGTCGTAGATGCCTTTTCCGATGAACGAGCCCTCGTCAAAAAGGTCTTGGTAGACGTCCGAACTCGCCAGCGTGTACGGATTGATGCCGATCTCGCTCGCCGACATCCGTGCGTAGAGGGAGCGGTGGGCGCCCGACAGGGTGGCGTCGACGCGGGGCTGGAGAATGCCGTGGCCGCTGGTGACGCGGCCGAGCCGGCCGTCGTAGACCGGCCGCACCAGCGGATGCGCCATGGTCCCGACCAGTTGCCAGGCGGATTCCCGCGCCATTTGCGTGTCTGCGTCGAGGGTGATGACGTATTTCACGTTCGACAGCATGTGGGGCGATCCCTCGATGCAGGAAAACGGCTGGTCTTCGCCGCGCAGGTAGCGGTTGAGGTCCTCGAGTTTGCCGCGCTTGCGTTCCCACCCCATCCACATCCGCTCCGACTCGTTCCATTTGCGCGGGCGATGGAAGAGGAAAAAGTTGTCGCCGCCATCGTCGGGATAGCGGTCGTTGAGCTTGATGATGCCGAGACGGCACAGGTTGAGGAGTCGCTCGTCGTCCGGCATGTTTTCCTCCGGCGCGTCGGGGAAATCCGTCAACAGGCCGAAGTGGATGTCTGCGCCGCGGTTGTTCAGGTAATGGGTCTCAAGCGCCCGCAGGAGCTTTCCCACCGATTTTTCGCTCCCGAGCAGCACCGGCACCACCACCAGCGTGCGGTGCTCGGCCGGAATCCCCTTGCGAAAGTTGAGGCGCGGCAGCGAATGCGGCCGCACCAATTGGGTGGCGAGGTAATTCACCAGCCCCACCGCCAGGTGACAGCAGGTAAACACCAGCAGGACCGTCATGACCAGGAGCATGTCGCCCCGCACGCCGCCGGCGTGGGTCAGCCACACGGTGACGGCGGAAAACAGCGCCGTCAGGACAGTGATGGCGCCAAGGTAAAGGAGCAGGGTGAACCGCGTCGACGCTTCGCGGAGCAAATCGGCGACGCCGCCCCGGTGACCCAATACCTGGCGCAGTTCGCGTTCGCCCGGGCCGACGAGGTAATAGCCCACGTGGGCGGAGACGGCGGTTTTGCCGGCGGTGAGGGCGGCTTCGCGGGCCAGGTCGAGGCAGCAGGCGGCGACGGTGGTCTCCTCCTTGCCGCTCTTTTTGGCAAGCCGCTCGACGACGCGGCGGTAGTCGTCCCGGGTGGCGAAATCCATCTTGCCGTAGACGTCCCCCGGGTCCTTCCGGAGCACCGCCTCGACCTTGCTCATCGTCTCGACGAATTCGTTCCAGTCCGTGACGTTGAGGCCGCGCAGGCTGGTGATGCAGTTGCGCATGGAGATTTCAATGACCGCCTGCTCGTGGTTTTCCTCGTTGACGACCTGGTCGACGGTGCGGTCCTGTTCGTTCAGGTTCTGCTCGACCCATTGCAACGGCAGCTTCATCCCTGCACCCCTGCCCTGGAGCCTGCGTTTGAATTCGGCGACGAACGAACCGGTCAGGACGGGTTGCGCCCTCGCCATGTCGGCGAGAATAAGGACAAGGCTTTTCGGATCCTGTTCATCGACCTTGATAAGGGCGTCGGCCCAGCGGCTGGCAGTTTCGCGGTCGTCTCGGCACTTTTCGGCGAGGACGGCCATGCGGCGGATGTTTTCGATAAGGGCCAAACGGAGCATGATCAGAATCGCCCACAGTTCACCCAGGCGGAGCGGCGTCACCTCCTGGTAGGCGGTGACGAGGACGCTGACATCCGTCACCTCCACCCGGCTGTCGCCGTAGGCGATGATGTGTTCCGCCAGATCGTAGACGCGGGGAATGCCCATGCGTCCGGGGTTAGAAAGGCGCGGTAGTTCCAGGAGGTAATTGCGGGGAAGGTGGCGCTGGGCCAGGCTGATCTGTTCCTCGATGACATAGAAATTATCGACAAGCCATTCCCCTACCGGCGTGATCGGCTTCTTTTCATTGACGTCGTCCACCAGTTTGCGGTGCACCTGGCGGAGCACCGCCTCGTTGTCGTGGAGGCGTTTGAGGAGCGTGTCGCCGCCCTGGAGGCGCTTGCCGGCATGGTGTTCCTGCCCGAGAACGTGGCCGCGTTCACGGCGCTGGTCGAGGCTGAAGAGTTCCATCCGCAGGGGAAGACGCTGGCTGAGGCCGCTGTTGTGGTGGTTGAGATGTTTTTCCCGTTCATCCAGATGACTCTTGACGCCGTCTTCCGTCAACATCGCCAGACCTTTATTACACAGCAACGCGAATTTTAAACGCGCTGGCCGGACCAACCCTCACGTGTCGATCATAACCTCGTTTACCGTAACCATCCTACGAAGCGGACGTTCCCGCTTCAAGCATATATTTACTATGTGGCTGGAGGGGTGGCTACCTTCTCAATCAGTATCGTTAATGTGACCCGTGATACCGTTTACCATTGCGGCAAGGGAGAGGGCATGAAGATTTTTTTCCGGGGGCGGTGTGATTTTACCGAAAAAAGTGCGGAGGGGCGGATCACAACCCGCCCGTCTGGTTTTGAACGGTGTTTGATGATAGTTAGATGTTTAAATATGAGTATGGCGCCTTGAGAGTATACGGATATCCTCGAGAACTTCGCTTTTTAGACGTTAACTTTTGGATCAGGCATTTATTTTATCAAGTTTCCTTCGCCCGAATGTATGTGCATGTAGTGCGAGCGAGCGCCGGTGGTAAAACGCACCGAGCTTGTGGTAACGACCAACCCTCAAACCCGCCTCTCCCACCCCGTCACCCCCGCGAACGCGGGGGCCCAGCGGACCTGTCAATAGGGGAACGGTGGTACATACCCGCAAACCCCTTCGACCCGTCCAGGGCGCGGCCACCGTGCTGATAGTTGGGAGAATAGTGAAAATGAGGGCGAAGCGATGAAACCAATGTCGCCCCAAAAAAACCGCGACCGTCCAGCGGTCGCGGTTAGGAAGCACTCTGGTTGCAGGAGTCCGGTTACTTATCCACTTCCTCGATACGGACCGGGCGGTTTTCCTTCAGCGACTTGATCGCCGCATAGCCCATCAGCACCGAGATGCGGCCGTCATAGCCGCCGGACGGCGGGGTCTTGCCCGACTTGACGCATTCGGCAAAGACCTTGCCCTCTTCTTCGTACGCCGGCATGTAGCGTTCCATGAAGAAGTTGTAAATGGGCGGTTCGCTGTAGCCGTCGACGCGGCCGATGACGGCGTTGTGGTCGTGCATGTTCTTGGTAAAAGCGTGGCCCTTCGAGCCGAACACCTCGGCCCGCTGGTCGTAGCCGTAGACGGCGCGGCGGCTGTTGTCGATGTGGCAGAGCGCGCCCTTTTTAAACTTGATGCTGACGATGGCGGTGTCGACGTCGCCCACCTTGCCGATTTCGGGATCGACCTGGCAATTGCCGTAGGCGAACACTTCTTCCGGCTCGTCGCCGAGAAGGAAACGCGCGAGGTCGAAGTCGTGAATCATCATGTCCAGGAACAGCCCGCCCGAGACCTTGACATAGGCAAGGGGCGGCGGGGCGGGGTCGCGGCTGTTGATAATGCACATTTCCGGCGTGCCGATGGCGCCGGAGGTGACGGCTTCGCGCACCTTGCGGTTGCCGAGGTCATAGCGGCGGTTGAAGCCGACCATGAGGATGACCTTGTTCTTTTCCACAGCCGCCAGGGCCTGGTCGATCTTGGCGAGCTCGAGGGCGATGGGCTTTTCGCAGAAGATGTGCTTGCCGGCGTTGGCCGCTTCCTCGATGATCGTGGCGTGGGTGTCGGTGGAGGAACAGATCGCCACCGCGTCCACGTCCTTCGACTTGAGGATTTCGTGGTAATCGGCCACGACCGTCTTGATACCGCAATCCGCCGCCAGGCTCTTGGCGGCGTCTTCTACGACATCGGAGAGCATGGTGACTTCCACGCCAGGCACCCCGGAACTCAGGGTCCGGGCATGGACCTTGCCGATTCGACCGGCGCCGATGACGCCAACCCGCAATAGCGAAGACATGACATTCCTTTCAACAAGAGTTACCCGCAAATTGTCCACCGCAGTGGGTACGATGACGACGTCCTCAGGGCTGTTCGATATTTTCAGCGGTGACGATGCTGATCCGGGTGTGCTCCATTTCCTCCTGGACCGGCGTTCCGCCCACCAGCAGGTTGGTGAGGATTTCAACCGGCCGGTAGCCCTGGTAATACATATTTTGTTCGATGATAAAGTCGATTTCCCCGGTCCTGAGCAGGCGGATATGGGCGGGCGACAGGTCGTGGGTGACCACTTTCACCCGGTGTCGGAGGCCGCTTCGGCGAATCGCCTCGACGCAGGCCGGCGCGCTTTCGTTGCCCATATAGATGCCGCGGACCTCGGGCCTGGCCGCAAGGGCGTCGGCGATTTTGCCGTAGGTCAGGTCGAAATCGTTATATGTCTGGAGAATGTTGCCGTAAATGTCGCCCCGCCCCAATTCGGCCCAGCGGTCGCAAAATCCCCGGGCGCGGTCCTTGTGGCCGTTGAACTCGAGGTTGCCCGCCGCCACCAGCACCGGCTCGCCGGCGTCGACCAGTTTGGCCAGGAGCTCGGCGGCGATGCGGCCGCTTTTGTATCGGTCCTGGCCGACGAAACAGGCCCTGCCGCAGTCGGCGATGTCCGAGTTGAAAGTCACCACCGGCGTGCCGGCGCGGGTGATGTCGCGCAGCCGTTCCACCACCGCGATACTGTTGACGGCGCACAGCGCCAGCCCGGCGACCTCGTGCCCGAGTATCCAGTCGAGCCCGGCCAGAAAATCGTCCGGAAGGGTGCCGGCGACCTGGCGGGTGACAATTTCCACCCCATACAGCCGCATGTCGGTTTGGGCGTCGGCGATGCCGCGGCTGATTTCTTCGGTAAAGTGACCTTCCCACAGCGGGTACAGCACCCCGAGCCGCACCTTGCGGTTGTTCATGGCGAGGGCGCGGGCGGCCATGTTGGGTTTATAATTCAATGTGCGTATAGCGTCGAGTACTTTTTGCTGCTTGTCGGGCTTCACGTTGGGCCGGTTATTCAGGACCCGGTCGACGGTCCCCCGCGAAACGCCGACAAGATCGGCTATAGTTTTTATAGTCGGACGCATATACTTGCCATTTCAGAAGTTATAATTGAGATACCTGGCGCGCGGCTCCAACTTTTTCCAATTGTTAGCGCGCACAGTCATTACGGTACAATATCCCCTCTTGCCGCCGTTGTCAAGCGCGAAGGCGACTTTTTCGCGCCGCGCCGCTCGAATCTGTGGCAGAGGCTGGGCGGATTATTTTCGGGGCGAAAATTTGACAGAGCCGAATTCAACGGGTACTATATTTTTATCGCTCACCCTGAATTGTGTCCGAGCACAAAATCCCGTCCACTGAGTCGAATAAACGGCAAAAGGAGAAACACATGGCCTTGCAAAAGTCCGCCTGTATCGAGACCTTGTTTACCGAACTCCCCTTCGCCAGCCGCTTCAAGGCCGCCAGGCAGGCTGGCTTCGATTTTGTCGAATTCTGGGGCTGGCCCGACAAGAAGCTGGACGAGATCCGCGAAGCCGCCCGCGAGGCGAATATCGGCATTTCCGGCTTCAACGGCGATGCCGACTATTCTCTTATCGATCCCAGCCACAAAAAACCCTACCTCGACTACCTGCGCCAGTCGCTCGAGGTGGCGAAAAAAATCGGGGCCCGCTCTGTCACCATTCACTCGAACGCCCTCGGCGACGGCGGCGTGGTCGTCAACCATTACCCCGATCTCTCCTTCACGGTCAAGCTGTGTTCCATGTACGACATGCTCCTGGCCTGCGTGCCGTTGGCGGATGAGTACGGCGTCAACCTGAACCTCGAGGCCCTGAACATCACCACCGATCACGTCGGCAACTTTCTCGAACATACCTCCATGGGCGCGGAAATCTGCGAACTCATCAACGCGCCCCGGCTGAAAATCCTCTACGACGTCTACCACATGCAACTGAACGAAGGGGGCATCTGCGACACCCTCTCCAAGTATGTCGCCCAGATCGGCCATATCCACGTCGCCGACGCGCCGGGCCGCCACGAACCCGGAACCGGTGAAATCAATTACCCGAATGTCCTCCGCCACCTGGAATCCATCGGCTACACCGGCCTGGTCGGCTACGAACTGTTCCCGAAAACCGACACAGCCGCGGCGGTCAAGGCGATCATGAGTTGTTAAGCGGGATGTGAACAGAATGCGTCCGGGCGGCCCTCCCACGGAGGACCGCCCATCTCAAGGTCCGCACGCCGGGGTGACGTTGGGGGAGGCTGATGGCTTATAAATAATATCAAGCGAACCAATCTCCTCCCTTACGTCACCCCGGCGTCTGGGCCTTGAACCGGGCGAAAAACGGGCGGTTCGGCCG
>JAJQBO010000248.1 GCA_021203245.1 Planctomycetaceae bacterium | reverse complement strand
ACCACGCTTCCGCAGGCCTCCGAAAAAACTTTCGGAGGCTGTTCGTTATTCCTTAACAATGAACTACCGGTCGCCCGGCGCGGCCAATTTCACGAAAAAAACCTGTAATATACAACCCGTCTGGGACACTAACCCGTTGA
Organism: Planctomycetaceae bacterium; assembly: GCA_021203245.1. GTDB lineage: Bacteria > Planctomycetota > SZUA-567 > SZUA-567 > SZUA-567 > JAJBSZ01. Next base: position 3,571 of record JAJQBO010000248.1, on the reverse strand, counting down.
AGCAGGAAAATTACGGGGAAAATTCGGGTTAATCGTTAACTGATTGCGTCAGGATACCAATCATGAAGATATCGAAAAAGATACTGACACTCGTCGTGGTCGCCCTATTCACCGCCGGCGGGTTCTACTTCTATAGCCAGCAGGTCCAGGCCCAGGAAAAAGCCAAGGTTCAGGTGGCGGAATACACCGCCAGGGCCACCCGGGGCGACATCGACGTCCGCGTCACCGCCACCGGCCGCATCGAGCCGGAGCGCGAGGTCGAGATAAAATCCAAGGCCTCCGGCGAAGTCATCAAGGTCCTCGCCGACGTCTCCGACCAGGTCAGGCAGGGCGATATGCTCTTCAAACTGGACCCCACCGACGAAGAGCGCTCCGTCGCCAAGCTCCAGGCCGCCCTCGCCATGTCGAAGGCCAAGCTCGAGCAGACCCGGCTCGCCGTCCAGGCCGCCGAAGCCAAGCTCGTCGCCGATACCGCCCGCGCCCAGGCCGATCTGAAATCGGCCGAAGCCGAACGGGACGAATACACGGCGCGCCTGAACCGCTCGCTCCAGCTTTACCAGCAGAAGGTCATCAGCCGCGAAGAACACGACACCGCCGTCACCAAGGGCGTCCAGACCGAAGCCGCGCTCGAGAACGCCCGCATCAAGCTGGACGATTTGAAAGTGCAGGCCCTGGAACTCGACAAGACCCGGCAGGAAGTGAACATCGCCGAGGCCCAGGTCGACAACGACACGGTCGCCCTCGAGGACGCCCTGCAGCGGCTGAAGGACACCGAGGTCTTTTCGCCCATCGACGGCGTCGTGTCGGAGCGGACCGTGCAGGAAGGCCTGATCGTCGCCAGCGGCGTCTCCAACGTCGGCGGCGGCACCACGACCATGCGCGTCATCGACTTGTCCCGCATCTACGCCATCGCCGCCGTGGACGAAGCCGACATCAGCGGCGTCCAGCCCGGCGTGCGCGCCATCGTCACCGCCGACGCCTACAAGGACATGCAGTTTACCGGCAAGGTGGTGCGGGTTGCGGCGACCGGCGTGGTCGAGTCGAACGTCGTCACCTTTGACGTGAAGGTCGAGGTCGATAGCGAGCAGAAACACCTGCTCAAGCCGGAAATGACCACAAACGTCACCTTCCTGATCGATGCCCGCAAGGACGTCGTCACCGTCCCGGCGGGCGCGGTGGTCCGCAAGGCGGTCAACGAACCGCGTCACCAGCCGGCGTCCCTGCGCACGGACGGCGCGGCGTCGGTCGACTATTCCCGCCGCCAGAGCGTTGTCACCGTCGTCAAGCCGGACGGCAGCCACGAGGAACGCACGGTCACGGTCGGCCTTTCCGGCAACCTCCGCACCGAAATCATCGACGGCCTGGAGGAGGGCGAGGAAGTTCTCATCCAGGACGCGGGCGCAAGCAAATGGTCTGGCCAAGGCAACCGCCGGCCGCCCATCAGGCTCTAAAACTCCACAGCCTCGACCGGATTCCAGTATAAACTGAAGGAAGCTACCCATGAGCGTTCCAGTCATAGATGCCAGGCAACTGCGAAAAACCTACACCATCGGCGATCAGGAAATCCGCGCCCTCGACGGCGTCGACGTCCTGGTCGAGCCGGGCGAAATGGTGGCCATCACCGGCGCGTCGGGCTCGGGCAAATCAACCCTGATGCAGGTGTTGGGCTGCCTCGACCACCCGGACAGCGGCGAATACTTCCTGGACGGCGACAATGTCGCGCATCTCACCGGCGACCGTCTCGCCGCCATCCGCAACCGGAAGATCGGGTTCGTCTTCCAGGGCTTCCACCTGTTGCCGAAATTGTCGGCGCTCGAGAACGTCGAACTGCCGCTGGTGTACGCCGGGGTCAAGGACCCGCGCCCGGCGGCCATCGCCGCGCTCGAACGGGTCGGGCTGGGGCAACGCATGAACAACGAATCGAACCAGCTCTCCGGCGGCCAGCGCCAGCGCGTGGCCATCGCCCGGGCGCTTGTCTCGCAGCCGTCCCTGATTCTCGCGGACGAGCCGACCGGCAACCTCGATTCGAAGACCGGGGCCGAGATTCTCGCCCTGTTTCATGAACTCAACGCCGAAGGCCGGACCATCGTCATCGTCACCCACGATGTGGAGGTGGCCAAGTTCGGACGGCGGCGTATTCATATGTCAGACGGACAGGTGGTCCCGCCCGAACAAGTGGAGAAGCGCATGTCCGACCGGTTTGCCGCCATCGCGCGGACCGCGTAACGGGGGATTTTCACCATGATGATGTGGATGCTGGCCAAGGTGGGCGCGAAAGCGCTCCTGGCCAATAAATTACGGACCTTCCTGGCCGTGCTCGGGATTATCATCGGCGTCGGCGCGGTCATCTCCATGCTGGCGCTGGGGGCGGGGACGCGGGACAACATTATGAAACAGGTGTCGACCATGGGCACCAACCTGCTTATCGTCCGGCCCGGCCTCGCCGGCCGGCGCGGCGTGATGAGCGACGTCTCGCAGACCATGACCCTTGACGACGCCGAAGCCGTCGCCTCCACCGTGTCCGGCATCGAATGGGTGTCGCCGGTGGTGTCGTCCAACCTGCAGTTGAAGTACTTCAACAAGAACGCCCAGACGTCCACCTACGGCGTCGCGCCCAGTTACCTCAAGGTGCGCAACTTCGAGATCGAGCGCGGCCGCAACTTCACCGACAACGAGGTGGAGCGGATGGCGCGGGTCGCCGTCATCGGCCCGACCACGGCCGAGAATCTGTTCGGCATGGACGAGCCGCTGGGCGAGACCATCAAGATCAAGGGCGTCAACTTCCAGGCCATCGGCGTTCTCAAGGCAAAAGGCGACCAGGGCTGGTCCAACCCCGACGATCAGGCGCTGATCCCCGTCACCACGGCGATGAAGCAGATTCTCGGCGTCGAACGGCTTCGCGAAATCGACGTCCTGACCGCGCCGTCGGACGCCGGGAACGCGCCGGTGGTGGCGGAAATCACCACCCTGCTTCGGCAGCGCCACCGGTTGACGCCGGAGCAAGACAACGACTTCAACGTCCACGACCAGGCGGAGATGATCAACATGGCATCGTCCTTTGCCATGACCATGTCCATCCTGCTGGGCAGCCTCGGCGGCATCTCTCTCTTGGTCGGCGGCATCGGCATCATGAACATCATGCTGGTGACGGTGGCGGAACGGACCCGCGAAATCGGCCTCCGCAAAGCCATCGGCGCGCGCGAACGCGACATCCGCAACCAGTTCCTCTTCGAAAGCGTGATGGTCAGCGGGTGCGGCGGCATCCTCGGCGTAGGGTTGGGCGTGGGCGTCGCCCTGCTGATTCCCTTCCTCGCCAAGCTGTCCGGCGCGTCCTTCACGACGCTGGTGGAGTGGAACAGTATCGTCGTCGCTCTCGGCGTGTCGGTGGCGGTCGGGATTTTCTTCGGCTACTACCCGGCAAGCCGCGCGGCGCGGCTGGATCCGGTGGAAGCGTTGCGGCACGAGTAATATTTAAAGCAAATCGAAAAACAAGCGGCTCCTCCCATAGTGGGAGGAGCCTCTCATGTTTGGCTATCTCACGGCATAGCATACGGCATGTTTCAGGGAGTTA
>JAJQBO010000096.1 GCA_021203245.1 Planctomycetaceae bacterium | reverse complement strand
GCGTTCAGACAACCGGCGGACAGTTGGCATCGAGCGGCAAGACCGACGTCTTTATCGCCAGCGGCATCGTGAAGCGTGACAATAGCTACTCGCCATCCATTATCGGTGCGACAGGGAACAATGTCGCCAACTTCTGGATCAGCGGCGGCCTTACCACCCATATCGACACCAACTCCGGCACCGGCAACTACGTCTTCACAAACGGTCGGTACACCAATATCACGGACGGCACCAACACCGCCCAGGTCTATAACATCCACGACTCGACTCGAGCCAAGGAAGCACTGAACCTCACTAGCACCGCCGCATACTATGGCGGCCACTACATGCACTACCAACTCCTGAACCTGGGCGACGTATACATATCGTACGACGAGCGCGTGGGGACGGGCCTGGCCAACCAGGCGGGCGCGCTGGTCACGATCGGCGCGATTGAAGGGCCGCCCGCACCCCCGCATTCATTGGGCAGTCCATACGACAACCATTATAACACGATTAACCTCAATACCGGTTCGTATGCGACCCATTTTGCCGGCAACCAGGCTCAGATCAGCGCCAACCATGTCGTTGTGCAGAATACCACCCTGAGTGACGCCAACCTGACGAACTGGCGCTTGCAAAGCAAGCTGATGATCCACGAGAACATCGCCAACCACCAGAACCCCACTGTGGTAGGAGACACCCGCAACATCATCAACAAACTTGATATCGGTTGGGGCGGCGCGGTGACTATCGACAGGACGTCAATCCACGGCGATGATCCATCGATAGGCTCGGTTGTTACCGTCGCGAACGGCGGTACGCTCTACGGCTTTGGCGAAAATGACAGCGACACCGGCCATTCACCAAAGCGGTCGAACGTTTTCGGCACCGTCACGATTGAAGGTGGCGGTCGTCTCCAGCCCTACGACCGGACCATCTTCACCGGCGACGACGATAAGAACAACTTCTGGGGTGCCTATAGCGTCAAAGGGGACCCGGACGATCCGGGGTACGAATCGGCCCGCAACTGGCTCAAAGGGGTGCAGTTCAAGGTGGACGGCGACATGATCTTCAAACAGTCCTCCATCCTTTCGACCCGCCTGTTCCATGACAAGGACGGCACCAATCAGGTTTGGGTGGCCGGAGAATCCCAGCCGCGCGACAAGTATTTCTCCGACAGCGTCACCGCCACCGGACAGGTCGACTTCAGCGACATCTTTGGCGTCGACACCGATCCGAACATCGACGACTCGGTCAGGCGCTTCTACAAACTCCAGTACGACCCGGTATTCGGGTTTAATTACGAGTTGCGCTCGAAGCAGGATTTCGAAATTTACGAAGGAAATCCGGACAACGATAAGCAGACCTACTACTATTCCGTGGCTTATGCGGCCGCGGGCAAGAAGATTGAAGAACTTTTCTCCGGAGCGAATTCCACCACCGGAAACATTTTGGCCGACGCCAACCATCTTGCCAACCGTTATATCCTCAAGTCGGATATGCTGGGCGAGTGGTACTTCATGCCGAATGCCACCGGCGATGAGCTCCTGCTTCGATACCGCATGTTGGTGTCCCACCCGACCATGGGCGGCATCAAACAGGTCATGATGTCCGGCAGCCACCGCAATGAAGTCACGCCGGGCCAGTACCTGGACGAAATCCGCTATCCTTTCCAGGGCATCTGGGGTTCCGATATCACCGATCAGTTCAACCGCGACCCGTCAGACGACATGACCTACCGCGAAGAAGGCTACAACGGCGATATGGTCGCGTTCTACGAGCGGGCAACAGATCCGACCAATACCAGCACCGGCTGGGATAAGTACAATCCCATCTACGACAACTACCGCCGCGAGTGGATTGAAGATTTTGAACTCCTCTTCCACGCGATACAGTTGAACGGCGGCTCGGCGAGATACATGCACGAGATGGTCCGTCTGCTCCACGCGGAAACGTACGCCAACATGACGGAAACGACCCTTGGCATCATGCAGTCGTTTATCCAGCTTCGGGAGCGCAACTCCATCTCCGCCCTCTTCCAGGTCGAAAACGACTGCTGGGACAGGCCGGCCAAGCGTCCCTTCGGCATCATGTACGATCCCATTCTCGATGCAGGTGCGAACGACCGCTTTGTCCAGAACCCGATCCGCTTCTGGGGTTCCGCCTTCGGGCAACAGGGTCGCAAGCGGCAGAAGTACCACGACGAGTTCTCGTACGAGTCGGCGGTCTGGGGCGGCGCGGTCGGCATGATCAAGGAAACGGGCGACATGTACCACGGCCTGACAATCGGCTACGCCTATAACCAGAACAAGTACGACAACTACAACCACACGAGCAGCACCACCAACTCGCACATCGCCGAGGCGCTGGTCGGCTTCCGCCTATTCGAGTGGGGCTTTGCCGAATTGCACGGCAACTACTCGTACAACAAGAACAAGAACAGCCGCACCGTTTACCTCGAGTCTTCCGACCCGCTGTTCACCTATTCCGGCGTGGGCATGGGCGACTTCAAGTCCCATGTCGCCGGCGGCGGCGTGCGCTTCGGCTGGCAGCAGGTGCTTGGGGAAAACTGGCTCCTCGTCCCCACCGTCGGCTTTAACGTCATGGACTACCGCGCCGAAGAATTCGTCGAAGGCGGCCGCGACAACATGGCGGTCAGGCTGAAATTCGCGAAAGGCGCAATGGACAGGACCGTCTACCGCATCCCACTGCAGGTTCGCTTGAGCCGTTCCATCGCCTTTGGTGGGTCTGTCCTTAGCCCAGAAATCCGCGCCGGCTATACCCCGGTGTTCGGCAACCGCGAAGCCAAGGTCAAGGCCGAATGGGTCGGCAACCCGGTCTCCAACCGCCAGTTCACTTCCTACGGCCTCAACCTTGGTTCGTACGAAGCATGGGTGGGCGGCACGATTGAATGGTCCCGCCGCGGCCGGTATTATATCGCGGGCAACTACGACTACAGCTTCGGCAGTAATTCGTTCAACCATAACTTCTCGCTGCAGGCCGGCCTGAACTTCTAGCCTGCGCATCCATGACTCGTGTAGAGAAAAACCATCCATAAAGGAACACCGATGAAGAAATCCATGCTGGTTGTTATTGCCGTCATAGGCCTCGCGGGCGGGTATGCGCTGGCCGCGGACGACTGCCCTGCCCCCGCGCCCGCTCCCCTCAAGACCGTGACCGTCCCCGGCCCGAACAAGACGACCGAGACCTTCGTGGTGCCGGTCGCCGGTCCCGGCCAGAAGGTCGAATGGGTCGACGAGACCTACAAGGACCTTGAACCCAGGGTCGAGACGGTGCACGAACTCCGCACCCGGATGGTGCCGAAAAAGTACGACGTGGTCCACAAGAAGATCGTCACCGACACCAAGATCGACAAGGTCCAGCCGGTCAACGCCCGCCAGCCGCGCCTGGCCCGGGGCAAGACCCTGCGTCAGAAGGAATACCTCAAGAAAGAGACGTTCATGGAAGAAGAGGATTACCTGCACCCGGTCAAGGAAACGATCTATTACGAGGTCGAGAAACTCCGCAAGGTGCCGGCGCTGATTTCGGAAGTGAACAAGAAATAGCGTCTCTCCATCACCCAGGAAAAGTCCAGGGGAGCCCCTCGCGGGGCTCCTCTCATGTTTGGCCTTTTTTTATCTTATCAAATAATGACTTAGGCAATTAAAACGGATTCGAGTTGGGATAATACTTGCATATGAAGTGGGTTTAATTTGCACCTATGAGTTTTGCATACCCTCCCAAATAATTGTACCCACTCAAGCCAT
>JAJQBO010000069.1 GCA_021203245.1 Planctomycetaceae bacterium | reverse complement strand
ACTCCTTCTCCCACCCCCCGGCTGGACCTCCTCCTCCTTCCCATACCCGGGGGTGGCTTTTTAGGAAAACCACGCGGTCAAAATATTCTTCTCCAGACCCATCCCCGAGGGCCTCCCCCAGGCCCTGGCGGTTCAGCCCCTCCCCCGGTTGAACCGCTTTTTTTGTTTCCGCCTTCGCCCTTTTTCACCTGTATCGTCTACTGCTCCAACCGGTTGCGGCGCTCCGCCAGATAGCTTTCGAACGACTCGAGCGAGCGGTTGATGACGAGTTCGTCCGGGAAGCCGATCTCCCGGAGAATGGCCAGCGCGGGATCGACGGCGCCGATCATGTCGTCGAAATGCGCGTCCGACGAAACAGCCACCCTGACCCCCAAGTCGCCGCACACCTCCGCCACCGCCCGCACCTGGTCCGCCTTGCGGGCGCGGATGGAATTGTTGTTGATCTCGATGATCTTGCCGAGCCGGCCCGCCTCGGCGGCGACGGCGCGGAAGTCGCACGGGGTGCGCCGGTCGTCGATATGGCCAAGCATGTCGATGCCGGGATGGGCCAGGGTGTTCTGGAAGGCGCGGGTGTTGGCGGCCTCGTCGCCCGGTTCCATGCAGATGTCGTGCATGCTTGCCACCACCCACTCGCAGATGCGGAGGATGCGGTCCTCGATATCGACCGCGCCGTCGAGATCGACCAGGTTGGCCTCGATGCCGTAATAGACCCGCACGCCGGCGATGCGCTCGGGCAGCATGCGCTGCGCCCCGGCGAGGAACCACGGCCCGGCTCCGGGCAGGGCGTGGCCGTGTTCGGTCAGGCACATCGCGGCGAGCCCGCGCGCGGCCGCAGCCACCGCGTTTTCCCGCAGGGTGCTCCAGGCGTGGCCGGAAAGGACGGTGTGGGTGTGGGTATCCACCATGATTGTGTCGAGTATGATTACCTCTGTTTTTTCTTGTTTTTATAAAAAGCCCGAAGGCGACGTGCGCCTTCGGACCCCGTGTAAAAATTGCACTCGCAGGTTAAGCCGTAGCGACTGTTTGGCCCACTGGACCCCGGCCGAACCGCTCGTTTCCCGCCCGGTTGGGTGTTTACCACGCCGGGGTGACGATGGGGAAGGATGTAACGTTCCGGTTAGGAATCCGCATCTTCACCACGGTCCGACCGCATCAACTCCAAACGTCACCCCGGCGTGCGGACATCCATCAGCGCGAAAAACGGGCGGTTCGGCCGGGGTCCACGGGGAAAAGCGGCGACGGCACCTAACTCATGATACTATCACCCGCCGAACGCGCCTAATACGCCTTCGCGAACGGCACCCGTCCGGGCGACTCTTTCGAGCAGACGATACATTTCCCTGTGCCCGACTTCTCCCGGTCGAAGGGAACGCAGCGAATGGTGACGGACAGCTCTTCGGCAATCTTGTCCTCACACGCGGCGTCGCCGCACCAGTGGCACATGGCAAAGCCGCCGTGCATTTCCGGCTTTTCGACGTTCACCGGGGTGAAGTAGTGCATCAGATCTGCGTAGGCGTCGATATCCTGCGTGAATTCCTCCCGGTACGCCGTGGCCCGAGCCAACAGGGCGTCCTGCATTTCACCCAGCAAGGCGGGCAGGCCGGCGATAAACTCCTCGCGGCCCTGGCCGTACTTTTCTTTCGGACCGCGATCGCGACGGGCGACAAACACGGCGTTGTTGGCGATGTCGCGGGGACCGACTTCGACCCGGACGGGAATGCCCTTCTTGACCCATTCCCAGCCCTTTTCACCGGCGTTGACGTCGCGGCGGTCGACAATGACCTCCACCTTGCCGCCCCAGGGCGTATCGAGTTTGCGGAGGGCGGCGGCAATGCCTTCGGCGTACTCGATTGACGCGGCGCGCTCCTCGTCCTTGCGGAAGATGGGGAGTATCACTACATGGCTTGGCGCGAGACGGGGCGGCATGACCATGCCGTCGTCGTCGGCGTGGGTCATAATGGCGCCGCCGACCAGGCGGGTGGAGGTGCCCCAGGAGGTGGTCCAGGCGTGTTCCAGCGTGCCTTCGCGGGATTGGTACTGGATGCCGGACGCCTTGGCGAAGTTTTGCCCGAGGAAATGGCTGGTACCGGCCTGGAGCGCCTTGCGGTCCTGCATCATCGCCTCGATGCACAACGTCTCGACCGCGCCGGGGAAGCGCTGGCTCGGCGTCTTGACGCCGGTCAGGACCGGCATGGCCAGGTGCTGTTCGGCAAAGTCGCGGTAGACTTCGAGAATCTTGTAGGTCTCCTCCCACGCTTCCTTTTCGGTTTCGTGGGCGGTATGGCCTTCCTGCCAGAGGAATTCGGTCGTCCGCAGAAACAGCCTGGTCCGCAGTTCCCAGCGGACCACGTTGGCCCACTGGTTGATCAGGATGGGGAGGTCGCGGTACGACTGCACCCACTTGGCGTACTGCGCGCCGATAATCGTCTCGGACGTCGGCCTGACGACCAGCGGCTCTTCCAATTCGCCGCCCGGAACCAGGCCGCCGTCGGGGCCGGCCTCGAGGCGGTGGTGGGTGACGACGGCGCATTCCTTGGCAAAGCCTTCGACGTGTTCTGCCTCTTTTTCAAGAAAGCTTTTGGGGATGAACAGGGGGAAATAGGCGTTGACATGGCCGGTCGCCTTGAACATCGCGTCCATGTTCTTCTGGATGTTTTCCCAGAATGCATAGCCCCAGGGCTTGATGACCATGCAGCCGCGGACCGGGCTGGTCTCGGCCATGTCGGCGGCGCGAACCACCTGCTGGTACCATTCGGCGTAGTCTTCACTGCGGGTGGGACTGATGGCGTTGTGCGGGGCCTTGGCCACGTATCGACTCCTTTTCATTATCCTGACTTACAACAATTCGACGTCCTCTTCCTCGAAATCCATGCACAGCCGTTCCTCGGCCCGTTCGGCCAGCAGGGCCAGAACCGCCCTGCGGCGCGGATGGTCGAGGAAGATGCGGTAGGCGTCGCGGTTTTCGAATTCGGCCTCGAGGAACAGGTCGGCGTTGCCGGTCGGGGTGCGGGCCGGGTCGATGTGCACATCGACCGTGACGATGCCGTGCACCTCGTAGGCGAGTTCTTCCAGTCCGGCCTTGATGGTGATGGCGCATTCACGGTCCCGTCCGGGGTCGGAATCGTCGTCGAACTTCCACAGGGCGACGTGACGAAACATGGGCTATCCTTACGGACTGCGAGGTAAAGATTCACATCTTCCCAAAAAGGCACCCCCTCCGCAACCATATTTGTCCCGGACGGCTACATCACCTTGACAAAGAACTGGCGATGGCGCGGGCCGTCGAACTCGCAGAAATACACCCCCTGCCAGGTACCAAGCACCAGGCGGCCCTCGGCGACGAGTATCGTCTCGCTCGCGCCGACGCAACTGGACTTCAGATGGGCGGCGGAATTGCCTTCGCCGTGGCGGAAGTCCGGCCGGTCGGGGAAGGCAGCGTTCAGTCCGAGGATGAGGTCGTGGACCACGTCCGGGTCGGCGTTTTCGTTAATGGTTATGGCCGCCGTCGTATGGGGGCAGTAGACGACGGCGATGCCGTCCTGCACGGTCGACTCCTTGACCGCCTGGGCCACCTGGCGGGTGATGTTGACCAGGCCGTGACGGGTGGTATCGAGGGAGAATTGTTTCAGCATGAAGATTTTCCTCCGGGACAATCCGTTACACTCATAATTCACAATGCACCAATGCACAATTATTCCCACATCGCTTGCCGTGGCTGGGTAACGTCCGCATAATGGTGTAAAATTAAAATAAGCCAGAGGCTCAGCCTCCA
>JAJQBO010000148.1 GCA_021203245.1 Planctomycetaceae bacterium | reverse complement strand
AAAAATGCGTCTTCGCGCCATTATCGCCGCACTCTTCCCCAAACGTCACCCCGGCATCTGCGCGGTGAACCGGGAAATGAACGGGAGGTTGTGCCGGGGCAAGGCACCCCTATGGTGGCTACGGCCTACCCTTATATAAACTCGGCGATCTTGTTTTGGACAAGAGTGATTGTGAATTTATGAATTATGAATTGTGAATTGGCTGCGCGTCCGCCGGGATGCCGACCATCAGCATCATGATGCCAATAACGACCAGCGCGATGCCGAGGGTGATGTAGAAAATCTTCGTGCCGGTGTAGCCGATTAACCGAACCATGAATTGGGCTCGGCGGTGCTCCCAGAAGAACCGGTAGCCCTTCAGCGAACAGACGATGGAAAAGGCGCCGGCAGCCACAATTAGCACGGGGACCGCGGTGCGGAAGAAATCCTGCATGGCTAAGCCTCTGCTTCGTCGTTGGCCGCGAGGCACACCTGGAGGGAAAAATCGTGACCAGCGCCCTCGAAGACCACCACGATGTTGGGGGTGCCGGGGGAGTGCTCGATCTCATGGCCGGGGCCGGTGACGACCTTGGGGATGGAAATGGTGAAATGATACTTGGTCTTGACCAGGGACGCCTTCGCCTGACCGGAAATCATGTTGATGATTTCGCCGGTCGCATCGACGACGTCCTGGGTCAACTCGTCCACCGGCGGCTCGCCCAGCATGTTGCCGACGACGAGGCGGGCCAGCTCGGACGACATGCTGATGACGACCGTCCCGCTGGCGGTGCCGGACAGGCCCATGACGCCGGAAATGTCGCCAAGCATCTTGTAGTCGTCCTTGACGAAGATCTTTTTGCGCGCCACCTCGACGCCGCACATGGAGGAGAAGACGTTCCGGGTGGCGTCGATGAAGGGGTTGATGAATTCGACATTGACGGTGGGGCGGGTCTTCTGGCCCTTTTTAATCGTGCTGGCGATGGAACGGATGACGTCGTCCGGGTTGAACGGCTTGTTGATGACGCCGGCGGCACCGGCCTTGATGCCGGCGAAGGTGGTGCCGGCCTTCTGCTTGATGCAGAGGATGAGGACAGGGACCTTGGCCATCTTAGCCTTGGCGGCATAGACGAAATCGGCGCACTCGGCAGGCTCGCGCTCCCAATCCACCAGGATGACCGATTTCTCGTCCATGGCGGCGAGTATCTCGTCCTTGGTGTGGACGGCGACGAACTCGACCCCGGGAATCTTGCGCAGGTTAAAAACCCCGCGCACTTAATTGGGGGTGGAAGGGGAGTCCGATACGGTTATCACTTTCATCGCGATATTCCCGGAGCAGGCATCGATGGATGCGCAACCATCCACAACGCGCAGTTCTCAAACGTTTCTCACTGCACTCCGTCGCGGCACTACGGCTTGACGGAATGACGCGCTGACCTGCACGGGAGCGGGAAGCGCCGCGTCAACCAGGTCGGCGCCGGGGTCAGGCCGGCTTGAGGAATGGTTCAAGCTTGGTCTTGACGATTTCCGGGGTAAATGGTTTGACGATATAATTGTTCGCGCCGGCCTTGATGGCGGCGACGACATTGGCCTTTTCCGCTTCGGTGGTGACCATGATGACGGGAAGCTGGGTGCCGGGAGTAGTTTCACGGATCTTGGAAAGAAAATCCAGGCCGTTTATATTGGGCATGTTCCAGTCGGTCAGGACCATGTTGATGTCCGGATTGGCCTTGAGCTGGTTCAGTCCTTCAACCCCGTCGCCGGCCTCGACAATGTCCTCGTAACCGCTCGACTTCAAGATGTTCGAGATGATGCGGCGCATTGTCGATGAATCGTCAACAACCAGGATCTTCATTTTCCCGTCTCCCACGGTTCCGCCGAGCACCCGGCGTTTATTGGCGATAGTTGTCTTGACCCGGTCCCGGCCAGCCGCCGGGCCACCCCCGCGTCCCCAAAAGGCTTCGCACCCCCGAGCGGAGATCACTTCGCCGCCAGCGGCTCCGGCCCAACGCTGCCCTGGGCTGGTTTAATCCGCATAACGCACGATTACAACAAGGATAACACCGTATCGGTCACTATGTCAAGTGGAACTATTTTTTCCACCGCGCCTGTCTTGATGGCTTCCTTCGGCATGCCGAAGACGACGCAGGACTTTTCGTCCTGGGCGATGTTGCGGGCACCCGCGTCCTTCATGTTCTTCATGGCGTCGGCGCCGTCCCGTCCCATCCCGGTCAGCATGACCCCGATGGCGTTGGCCCCGACATGCTTGGCAAAAGAATTGAACAACACCTCCACCGATGGCTTGTGGCGGCAGACCAGTGGGCCGTCGCGCGTCTCGGCCTGCCACTTGCCCGAGCCCTTGCGGATCAAGAGGTGGACATTGCCGTTGGCGATAATGGCGCGGCCGGTTTTAACCTCCATACCATCCTCCGCCTCGAGCACTTTGATAGGGGTCTGGCGGTTGAGCCGCTCGGCAAACGCCTTGGTGAAGGTGCCCGGCATGTGCTGGACGATCATGATGGGCGGGCAGTCGACCGGCATTCGTTCAAGGACCGCCTTCAGGGCCTCGGTGCCGCCGGTGGACGCGCCGATGGCGACCAGTTTGTTCGTACGCCTGCCGAGGGTGCGGCCGACCGGCTTGGGCGCGCCCAACTGCACGGCCGGACGGGGCGCGACCGCGCGGGCCGGACCCTTGCGGAACCGGACCAGCGACGCCGCCTTGACCTGGTCGATAAGCCGGGTGGAAAAATCGGCGAGTTCTCGCTCGTTCGTGAGCGCCGGTTTTTCGATAACGTCGACCGCGCCGATCTCCAGCGCCTCTAGGGACAACGAACAGCCCTTCGGCGTCAGGCCCGACACGATGATGACCGGAATCAGATACCATTCCATCAGCTTCCGGAGGAAGGTGATGCCGTCCATCTTGGGCATTTCGATGTCGAGGGTGATGACGTCCGGCTTGAGGGCGACGATCTTGTCACGGGCGACAAAGGCGTCGGGGGCGGTGCCGATGACTTCGATGCTTGGGTCCTTGGATAACTCCCGGGTGAGCACGTTCCTGACTACGGGTGAATCGTCGACGATAAGTACTCGTACGGTTGCCATGATTCGTCCTTTGTATGGTACCTGATACCCGGAGGTTATAAAATTCAACCGGAATATGTTATATAAGTGGCGGCGGTATTTGTAAAGGGCAATTCTCTGCCGGAATACGACCGCATATCGGCGCGGCTTGCGCAGGGGTGAAGTGGGCGGGATAAAAAAAGCCGCCCCGGAAAAGGGCGGCGTGACTGGTGAAAAAGACCTCCGTCGCAATGCCGCATGGGCGATGGAATTCTGAACCCGCAGGCTCAGGTGGGCGCCGCACCGCTGTCGAAGGTGTCCGACCCTTTAACAGGTCTACCACGATCAACGGATCCTTGGCCCCCTTAATGAATGGAGTCGGTTCGAGAATAATCTCCATTGCGAACATGACAGAGGTCACTAGTTACTATATAGCTTGAAGCCCAAAAGTCAAATGCTATCGTCACTTTTTTGCAGATTTTTTTGCCGCCTGCCCGTTATTGCATCTGGTTATAAAATTAGCGGTTACACCATTGCCAAAAACCTGAATAAACCGACCAGGTAGACGACGAGCGACCCCGCCGTTCCGAGCGCCAGGACAGAAATTCCGGTGATGATCCCGCCCCGACTCAGGCAGACGATGGCCAGAAACAGCGCGGCGATATCAAACGGGATGCCGAGAAATATGGTAAACGGCACCGCCGACCCGAGGAAAAACCAGGCGATGATCAGACAAACCCAGGTGGCAATTGTCGGAGGACGCACCATCCCGGCCGCGCCCAGATTGGTGCTAAAC
>JAJQBO010000233.1 GCA_021203245.1 Planctomycetaceae bacterium | reverse complement strand
ATTGAACTGTGCACTTACTATCTTCAATCGTTTGATAACGGGATAGACTCTTAGTCAAACGGGAATGACCGAGATTTTCGGATTTTTTTTGAGCGATCGAAAAATCGGCGCATTGTTGTGGATAATGCGTTCTTGAAAAGTACGGGACAAAGCCTCTGGCCGTTCGAGTTCGGTGTCTCCCCCGTCTGGCCCAGTGGACCCCGGCCGAACCGCGTGCTTACTCCGCTGGTCGATGTCCGCACGCCGGGATGACGTAAGGGGGAGTTTGGGTTCTTGTAGATGAAAAACGGCGAAATCTCCCTTTTCGTCACCCCGGCGTCTAGACCTTGAACCGGGCATAAAACGGGCTGTTCGGCCGGGGGCCACGCCACGTCCTCTGCTCCGGAAATCTCCGTGGCAGTTCGGTGCCGATACCATCCACTGCTTCCTCCGTCACGGAGTAGTGGGGTTATTCGCGGATAAAGCGGCGGTACTGGTCCTGGATAAGGGTCTTGTCTGTCTTGTAGCGGCTGAGGTGGAGAGTCATGACGTCGCGGGCGCGTTCCTTGTCGTGGGCCTTGATGGCTTCGACGATGGCGCGGTGGTCTTCGATTATTTTTATGTCCTTGACGGTGGTGAGGCTGAGCTGGCGCACCCGGTCGAAATGCACCGCCATGTTCTGCATAAGGGTGTAGGAGACGAGTTTGTCGCAGGCGGCGAAGATGCCGCGATGGAACTTGTTGTCCATCTTCAGGAGCATCTTGGCATTGCCGTTGTCCATATACATCTTCTGAATCTGGACGCTGTCCTCCAGCTCCTCCACGTCCTCGGCCGTGGCGATGTCGCAGACCTCGGCCACCGCCGCCGTCTCCAGGGCAAGGCGCATGAAACGGGCTTCCTCGATATGGCGATAGTCGATCTTGGATATGACGGAACCGTGCTGGGGGAAAATCTCGACAATGCCGTAGTTGCCGAGTTCGATCAAGGCTTCCCGAACCGGCGTTCGCGACAGCCCCAGCTCCGAGGACAGTTCGTTTTCCGACACGCGCGCGCCTGGCTCGAGCGTGAGGCTGATGATATTTTCGCGCAGGACACGAAGCGCATAATCGCGGGCTTTTTCCCTGGGAAGTCTGGGTGGAACATTCATCCATCGCCCCTATTGCGAGGTGGTTTATTAGTATTTCAGTATACCGCACCCACGCGCTTTGTCAAGGCGGGGCGGTGGAATCGCGGATTTTTCGGTGATTTTGCGAGGAAATGGCTGCCGGCGGCGGCTATTCCACTTCGGCGAAGAAGGTGTCGGCGGAATAGTAGGCCGCGCCCAGTACGCCTTCGCGCCCGAGGCTGGAGTAGAGTATCTCCGTGCCCTTGTCCATGGCGGTGAGGGAGATGGAGCCGCAGCGGTCGCGCAAGCGCTGGAGGAAATATGTCCCCGCCGCGGCGAATTCGCCCTGGATAACAACCAGCTCAGGCTCGAAAACCTGGACCGCATTGTTGATGGCCATGGCCATGTAGGCGCTGACCTCGTCCAGCGCCTCCCGGCACAGCGCGTCGCCCGCGTCGGCATGGCGGAAGATATCGTGGTAGGTGATGGCGTTGCCGCCGGCTTCGGCGAAAAGGGACGATTCCGGACGGCGTACCGCCTGTGCCGCGACCCGTTCCTGCATACGCAGTAGCGAGACCGTCGGTTCGAGGCAGCCCCTGCCGCCGCAGGCGCATTCCTCGTCGGAGTCGAACCGCACCTGCATATGGCCAATCTCCCCGGCCAGGCCTTTTCTGCCGTGCTGGAGCCGGCCGTCCTCCACCAGCCCGGCGGAGACGCCGTCCGCCTCGGTGCCGATGACCATAAAGCGGTCGCAGGTTCGGCCCGCGCCGAGCTTGAGCTCGGCATAGGCCTGGTAGCGAATCCAGTTGTCGACGTGGTGGCGGGGAATGGCGGGGAAGCGCGCCCGCAGCATCTCCCGTACCGGCACCCGCGTGCCCCACGATGCGAAGTGGGAGGAGGTGTGGATGATGCCCTCGTCCGCATCGGTGACGCCGCTGGCGCCCAGAACGACGGCAGCGAAGCTTTTTGTCCGCGCCTTCAGTTCGGCGCACATGTCGTCGTAGGCGGTCCTGGCCAGATCGAGAATATCGCCAAGCAGGGTGTCTTTTTCAAACGGCATTTGCCGGTGGGCCAGGATGGTCGCGCCAAGATCGGTGACGGCGGCGAGCAGGGAGTTTTCGAAGATCTGGGCGCTGAAAATAAGCCGGTGGCGGAGATTGAGCCGGAACAGGTTGGGCTTTTTGCCCACTTCGCCGACAGCATCCCCTTTTCCGGCCGGCGCCACCAGCCCCATGTCCACATAATGATCCAGGACCTTGTGGACGGTCATTTTGCTGAGGTTGGTCAGGGTGGACAGGTTGGCGACATCGAAACACTCGCCGCCGCGCATGGCTGCAAGGATCAGCCGGCGGTTGCTGAGACGGATGTTCTGGTTGGCGGTTTTGACCATATGGGTGTCGCCGGTCCATAAAAAAGGGGACGGGGACCACCTGTTCCCCGTCCCCGCATCAAGATGTCAGGATACCTTATTTGACCCATTCGTCAATGTTTTCCGACGAGACAAAGCCCATCGGCGTGTCGATGCGCTTCGGGATCGTTTCGCCCTGCGCCAGGGCATAGGCGTTTCTGACAGCCAGTTCGCCCATGCCGAACGGGCTCATGGAGACGAGGCCGGCGAGGCGGCCGTCCTTGATCGCCTCCAGGGCGCTGGGGTCCTGATAATAGCCGACGACCTTGGTGCCGGCCCGGTTCATCTCCACCGCCTCGAGCGCGCCCATGGCCATCTCGGCGTTGATGGTGAACAAGGCGCTAAGATCGGGGTTGGCGGTAAGGATGTTTTCGGTCACGGTCATGGCGAGGGAGCGCTCGGAATTCGCCGGCTGCTCGGCGACGATGGCGATGCCGGGGTGTTTGGCGAGGATGCTCTTGCAGCCCTGCAGGCGGTCGATGGAGGTCTGGTGACCCATGACGCCGCCGATAAGGGCGACCGTGCCTTTGCCGTTCAATTCCTTGGCGATAAACTCGCCCACCAGTTCGCCGCCGCGAATCTCGTTGGTGCCGATAAAGGCGGCCTTGCCTTCCCACGGCGAATCGGTGTCGAAGACGATGATCGGAATGTTGGCTGCCTGGGCCGCCTCCATGGCGGGGATGAGTTCCTTGGAGCCGCAGGGAGCAAGGCAGATAACGTCGACGCCCTGGACAATGACGTCTTCGACTATCTGCACCTGTTGCTGGACATTGACCTCGCGGTCGGGTGCGAGGACAGACAGGACCACCTTGTCGGTACCGAGTTCAGTGGCGGCTTTTTGCGCCCCGTCCCTGACCTGGCTCCAGAAGGTGCTGTCCATCGCCTTGCAAATGACGGCGACGGAGACGGGTTTTTCGCCTGCGGTCGCGACGCCGAAGACAAGGCAGGCCAACAGTGCGAGAATGCGGTGACGAACCATGCGTAGCTCCTTTTCTATGGCAACAACAGACAGCTTGAGGCGCCCAGACCATGACGCCGTGCCTCAGACGTTGTGCGCGGTCGTGCTCGACTCATGCACCGGCAGCGAACGCAATTGGGGTGGCGGTGGAGGCCTGATGATCGGCCGGCGATTGGGTTATGAAAGGCCACCCCGATGTCGGGTGAGCGTGCGTGCGAAAAGGTCCACCAACCGGCCGTCGCGAGTGCCTGGCAGGGCCGGCAGTTGGGACCTTTCTCCAGTCTACAGCACGAAAGCGCTTATTCAAATAGCTTTTTATTATTTTTTACTCATAAACATTGCAAACATTGCTTTTAAATCCGTTTTTAATATTCGATATATAAT
>JAJQBO010000257.1 GCA_021203245.1 Planctomycetaceae bacterium | reverse complement strand
CCCCCACCCCCTCCCCCTCCGGGGGCGAGGGAGCATGGTTGCCCTACCGTCACGAAAAATCAAGATACCGCTTTGCCAGTTCGGCCCGCTTGCCGACCAGTTTGAGATCCTCGACGCCGCGCAGGTGGGTCTCGCGGCGCGCCTTGAGAATTCGCCCCACCGTAATCGGCCCCAAACCGGGGATGCGCAACAATTGCCACCGCTCGGCCTTGCGCACGCTCAGGGGAAAGCACTCCGGATGGGCGTCTGCCCAGCATTTTTTGGGGTCGTCAGTCAGCGAAAGGCGGCCGTCGGGACCGTAGAGGAGATCGTCGCCGGAAAACCCGTACTGGCGGATCAGGAAATCGGTCTGGTAAAGACGGTGCTCGCGGGTGAGGATATGCGGGTCGGGACTGACTTCGCCCGGAATCCCGGCCGCCCCAGCGCCGCGCTGATAGGCTGAAAAATACACCCGCTCCATCGACCGCTTGCCATAGAGGGAAACGGTCTGCTCCACAATGTCCCGGTCGCTTTCGCCCGCCGCACCGACGATGAATTGGGTGGTTTGCCGCACGCGCCTGCGGCCTTCGTCATTCCTGATATACTCGTCGATACGGCGAATGGGGCGCATGATGTCCTCTTCCCAGCGCTTGCGGCCGGAAAGGGTCTGGCAATGTTCCGCCGTGGGCGTTTCGATATTAATGGACACGGCGCTGGCCAGGCTCACCGCCTCGGCGATGGCGGCATCGGACGCGCCGGGGATGACCTTGAGGTGGATGTAGCCGCGGTAGCGGTACTTGCGGCGGAGGATGGCGGCGACGGCGTTGAGACGCATCATGGTGTGATCTGGATCGCGGATAATTCCCGAAGAGACGAAAAGGCCGAGCAGGCGCTTGCGCCGGTCGTACTCGAGAAACAGCTTCGCCAGTTCGTCCACCCCGAGGGTGCAGCGGCGGACCGTGTCCTGGGAGGACCGCATGGGGCAATAGGCGCAATCACCCACGCAGGCGGAGGACAACAGGGTTTTCAGCATGACGCCGGTGCCGCCGCGTGGCAGGGAGACGGGATACAGCCAGGCGTGCCCGTCTTCGGCACGCGTGCGGTGATCGGTATTTCCCTTTGTACCACAGGCACATGCGAGATCGTACTTGCCGGCGTCCGCCAGCACTTCCAACTTCTCCTGACTGTTCATGATACAACTATCCCGGATATCAGGCTCCCGCGTCCAGCGCCCCGTCGCCGTCCGAGCCAGCCCATATCCACACGAGAATCCCGACCCTTCCGAGTGTACCGATAGGGAACCCCGAAGGCAAGCGGGTTCCGATAAGACCAGTCGGCACCGTCATGCGGATTTTTCGTAAATTATCGGAAATTACCGCTCAAGGAAGCGCGTTCCCGACCGCATATTCCTATACGGCATGGTCCGGACAGGGGTCCGGTATCGGGTTTTGGTGCGAACCTGGCGGGAAGCTGGTCGAAATGGTCTCAATCCATTACAATTACAACGCAGCCCACCTGCAGCGGAACATTCGCTTTCACAGCAAGGCACACGCGGATGTTGCGGAAAAGCTGTCCAGCGGCTACCGCATCAACAAGGGTGCGGACGGCCCAGCCGATCTCCTTATCTCCGAACAACTGCGCTCCCAAATCGACGGCCTCGAGCGCGCTATCCAAAATACCAACGAATCCAACAACCTGATGGCGATCATGGAAGGGGCGATGGGCCAGGTCGCCGGCATCCTCCAAAAGATGAAGACCCTCGCCATCCACGCGGCCAACACCGGCGTCAATTCGCCCGACCAGGTCGCCGCCGACCAGGCGCAGATGGATTCCGCCCTCCAGGCTCTGGACCGCATCTTCAAAACCACCAATGTGGGCGGCCGCAAACTCCTCGACAACCTACAGATCGAGGGTCGGATACCGCTTTCCGAAGAAGCGCTCACCCCTGCCAACATCGTCGCCACCTCCGACATGTTCCCCCGCAAGGCGCTCGAGGACGCCCTTCTCGACGGCACCAACCTGTTTGGGGAAAAAGTACAAAATACCCTGGTGGGCGACGACGGCATCCTCACCGAAGACCGTGCTCTGGTCCTTACCGGCATGGGCGAAAACGGCGACCAGGAAGTGCAGCTCTCTTTCAAAAAAGGGGACAGCCTGGACGACGTCATGACTAGGCTGGCGTCGTACCAGGAAGAGGTCGCGGCCAACGGCATCGCCGCCGGAGCCGACGAGCGCATCGACCCGGCGGAAATCATCTACAGCGAAGACGGGTCGACCACCTACATGTCTGCCCAGACCCTGAGCCGGCTTGCCAACCTCGAGGAGGATGAAGCCAAGACCTTCCTCGGCAATTACCTCGGTACCTTCAACTCCCTCACCATCGGAAAAATATCGAACATCGATTTCGAAAAGATGAGTGACGAAGACCTCCGCCTGTACCAACTGGGACAGCAACTGGGCGGCATGAGCCTGGGCACCATCGGCAGCCTCAGCCTGCCTGGTTCCGCCGGCATGGACGGAACCGCCGCGTCGGGAGGGTTTTCCCTGGCCGATTTGTGGTCCGGCGGCAAGGCCAGTCTGGCCAACGATCCGGAAAAGGCTATGCAGATCATCGATCAGGCCATCAAGGACGCGGTGGCGCAGCGGGCCAGTATCGGCGCAACCATGGCCATGTCGGCGCACAGCGTCGATTCCATGGCCGTTACCCACGAAAATTTGAAACGGATGGAATCCGGCATTCGCGATACCGACATGGCGGAGTCCATGACCGAATATACCTGCACCCAACTCCTGACCAACGTCGGCATGCAATTGCTCGGGCAGGTGCAAAAACAAAGCGAACGCATCCTCGATCTTCTTGTGTGACCCTTTCCCCTTCATTTCACTGCCAATGAACACACCTTCCCAATCGGGTGTGGCTGGGTGCGCTCATGTCTTGGTAGCCGTTTTGTCAAAAACGCGCGCTTCTCTCCAATAAATCATATAACTACGATTTTCCTTATATACTTCCATACCAATAAGAAATGTTATTGCGGTTTTTAAGAAGGTATACCGGTTGCGGCTATGATTTTTGATAAATCCACACGCTAACCCATAATTCATTTTCGTATAACCGACCCAGATCTCCGGGTTGGAACTTTCCGAAAAAATGACACCCCGCGTCGCCCCGGTTTCTCGGTACAATACTGAAAACCGGCTGGTCGGTTTACGATAAACCAGAGATCCTCCTGAATCTCCCTTCCAGCCGTACTCACAAACCGCCGTCTCTGCGCTCATCCACTCCGCAGCCGCCGGCGGCAGGAGGGACGCCAATGAGAGCCGCACACCGGCGCAAAAATTCCTTCAACACCAACCCTGCGCCAGAAACACCATGAAGCAGTCTGCGCCATTCTCGACGCCGCCGAGCGGGTTATCCTCCGCGAAGGATACAACGGCGCGACCCTGGACAATATCGCCGCCGAAGCAAAATTGAGTAAGGGCGGGCTCATGCATTACTTCCGGTACAAAAAGGAAATCATCGACGGGGTCCTCGACCGGCTGCGCGACCGGCTCGCCGAGGAACGCAAGGCCATCCCGCAAAACGGCGACCCTGCCGACCCCGCCCGCGCCTCCCTCATTTCCTTCCTCAACCTGGTCCGCGCCGGCTGCCCCGCCCTGTCGGGACTCGTCGCCATGCTGGGGGAAAACGAGATTCGGGCGCGGCTCGCCAGCGCCAGGGCCAGGCTCTTCGACCAAATAGGCAGTGAAGTGGCCCAGCCGGAAAAAGTGGCTGTCGCCATGCTGCTTCTCGAAGGGCTGTGGCTGGACAATTCCATTGGACGATCGGCTTTTTGTCAGGATGTCGGGTCGCGCGTCGTGGGTGAGCTGACGGTAACGTCCGCATAATGGTGTAAAATTAAAATGAGCCAGAGGCTCAGCCTCC
>JAJQBO010000103.1 GCA_021203245.1 Planctomycetaceae bacterium | reverse complement strand
GATAAATGTAGAGATGTATGGATATGTCTTTTTCTTGGTTATTATAGGGATTATCCGAAGTAAAGGGGGATTTTTATATATAGGGGGATACGCTGCACACACGCACCGTTCCCCCTTTGCTTGCCCACCTTCACCTATCCTATCGTCCGTTTGATACAATAGCCTTGTCCTCTTCAGGCTGGCCAGCAGCCTCGACAGCCGCCATCAGCTTGGCAAGCCGTTCCCTGTCTCGCCGGTCGATGGCCGCTTGAAGTCTCTGTCGTTCAAGCCGCTTGGCGTCCAAATGCTCCACCAGTTCCCATAGGTCATTGCGCTTCAGATCCTCGTCGCTCATGCCGGCATAGTGTGCGTCCCACCGGTAGATAATCTTGCCTCTCCTGTCCCTGACGAACGGAACGTCTGAAAACCTCCTTCCCTTGACGGTTGTGGTGCGCTTCAGTTCCAACTTGTGCGGGTGTTCAAATGCCATGCCGATATTCTCCATCGGCGCGATTGCGGTCTTCTCCCTTCTAACAGCCTTCACTATTGAATCAACTTTATTCGAAAAAAAATCTTGATCCCGCGCTTCGGGTAGATAGCACTCCCCACATGACCAACGACGACGCCTATATCACAATCGGGTTAAGGTCCACCCTGGACGAAGTCCTGGGAAAGCCGGACGAGTTCCATGCTGACCAGTTGCCGTTTGTCATGGCAGGCGCGCTGTATGAAGTGGCCCTCAAGGCGCGGGAGGAGATGCGGAGGAAAGCCCCGTCCATATTCACCGTTCGAAAGAAAAAGCCGTGGGCGGAGCGCGCCCTCACCTTCGATACCAGCAATAAAAAACAACTCCGCGACAGGATTAAAAAGGGTCAAGAACCGTCTATCTCCATTATCAGCAAGGACGAAGACCTCGGCCCCTTACTCACCGACGGCGGAACCCGAAAGCGGGACGACGGCAAGGAAATGGGCGTTCCCATCATCGGCGGCGGTCGAAAGACGCTCCACAGTGCTCTAAGCCGTAAAACTGGCGCGCAAGGGGTATTGAAGAACAACCCGAGGGCCTTGGTCATCACTGCCAAGAATGGACGTAAACTCCTCATTACCTATCCAAAGAAGTACAAGAAGGGCGTGCCGAAGGCGTTACAGCATAAGGCCCTGTTCCATATGCGTGCATCGGTCAAAATTAAGCCATGGTGGAACGCTCGCCAGATAATGGGCGACGCCATGCTTTTGCATTTGGGCGAGGAGTTCGAAAAGGCGTGCAAGATGGCAATGGAGACGCGAAAAGGCGGTAAATAATGCCGAAAAGACTGGAAATTCGTAACCCCCTACCTTACCCGGCTTTAGGTTCTTTTTCGGCTTTTATGGGCCGCCGGTGCCCTGAGTCTCGGCGTTCGCCTGTGTGCAAAGTTTTTGAGAGGTAACCACCTATGATATTTGGACTTGCGCATAAGATGTAATAACCCGTGCGCGGTGATTGTTTACCTGGATGTTTACCGGGAGGTGATAAGTGGACGACTTGGTGGGAACGCGGGAACTGGCGCGGCGGATGGGTGTTTCGTCTGCCGCAGTCACCAAAGCCATGAAGGACGGCCGGATTACGCCGGAGCGTAATGAGGGGAAACGTCCGCTCTTTAGCGAGCAGGCCGTCCGCGCCGTGTGGTCGCCCGCGTCCATCCCGCCGCCGCCCCCTGCCGGTGACGACGCCGAACAGAAGTCGACCGACTCCGACAACCAGCGGTATTACAAGGCCCGCGCCGACAAGGAGGAGGCACTCGTCCAGCAGGAATTGTTGGAGCTTGGCCGCTTGCAAAAGGAACTGCTTCCGGCGAGCGAAATCATAACGGTCTGGTCGCAACTACTCCGGGCCTGTAGCCAAAACCTGTCAGACGTGCCGCAAATGCTCCTGTCCCGATTCCCTGGTCTGACCGAGGCGGGACGGGATTTCCTGCAGGAGCAGTTACGGACCGTCCTCGATGACCTTTCCGCTTGGGAGCCAGAATGACGGTCAGTCCCGAAGTTCGCGAAATGGTCCGCACCTGCATGCAGGCATGCGCTTGGCCAAAGCACATGACATTGACCGAATGGTCGGACGAGAACGCCTACCTACCCGCCGGCTCCACCGCCGACCCCCGGTCGTTGGCGGACCCTCCCCTATCAGCGCGAAATTCAGGACGCCATGACCGACCCGGCGGTGGAGATGGTCTCTATCATGAAATCCGCCCGCGTCGGGTACACCCGCATGATCGGCAACCTGATCGGCTACCATATCGACCATGACCCGTGTCCGATCATGATGGTGCAGCCCGACCTGACCATGGCCGAGGACTACTCGAAACAGGAGTTCGACGGCATGGTGCGGGACACGCCCGTCCTTGGCCGGCTGGTGGCGCCGGAAGAGGGACGCAAGCGAAAGGACACCCTACTCCGGAAACGCTTCCCCGGCGGCTCGCTTCGGTTGGTTGGCGCAAATTCCCCTGCCGGGTTCCGCATGGTCAGTATCCGCGTCCTACTTTTCGACGAGGTTGACGGGTACCCGGCGGAGGCCGGCAACGAGGGCGACCCGATTCGCCTTGCCATAAAACGAACCGAGACATTCTGGAATCGAAAGATCGTCGCCGGCTCGACCCCGACAGCCGACGGCAACAGCCATATCAAGTCGAGGTTTGAGGCGGGCGATCAGCGGCGATACTTTGTCCCGTGTCCCCTGTGCGGTCATATGCACGTCCTCGCATTCAAAAACTTGAAGTGGCCCGATGACGATCCGCTTGCCGCCTATTTCCAGTGTCCGGCTTGTGAAGGTCATATCACCCACGACAAAAAAACGTGGATGGTGGAAAACGGCGAGTGGCGCGCCTCCAAGCCTTTCGCCGGCCACGCCAGCTTTCATATTTGGACAGCTTACTCCTACTCCGCCAATGCGAGTTGGGGACAGATTGCCGCCGATTTCCTTGCCGCCAGCCAACAGGGACCGCGCTTCCTCAAAACGTTCATCAATACCACCCTCGGGGAGACGTGGCAGGACGCCACCGACGTCCCGGACTGGAACGCGCTCTACGCCCGTCGCGAGCCATACGCCCGGGGCGTCGTCCCGAAACAGGCTCGTTATGTGACGGCGGGCGTCGACGTGCAAAAAGACCGACTGGAGGCCGAGGTCGTGGCATGGGGTCCGGGGCTGGAAAGTTGGTCCCTGGATTACATCGTCATGGAGGGAGACACCGGGAACATTGACGGACCGGCGTGGAAGTCTTTGGACGAACTGCTGGCCCGCCAGTTCGAAAGCGAAAGCGGTATCGCCTTCCCGATATCAAAGATGGGCATCGACGCGGGATACGATACGCAGACCGTCATCAATTGGTGCCGCCGGCGTGCCTTTGGCGGCGGGCGGATTATCCCGGTCAAGGGCGTCCACAACCAGCCGCAGATCATCCGCTCACCTCAATCCAAGGACATTCGCTCTTCCGGCAAGCGGAAGCGGAACGGCGCGCGCCTTTGGCCGGTGGGCGTCAGTCATATCAAGAAAGAACTGTATGGCTGGTTCCGCCTGCCGGTGCCGACCGAAAGCAACCCGATCCCCGATACCGGCTTTTGTCACTTCGGCGAGTTCCTAGACGAGCACCATTTTAAAATGCTGACTGCTGAAATTCTGCAGCGCACATTCCAGAAAAACGGGTATTCGGTCGAGGAATGGTATTTGCCCAGCAATCGTCGAAACGAAATGCTGGACTGTCGCGTCTATAACCGCGCCATGGCCTATCTGTGCGGCGTCGATAACCTTATGCGCGAACCTGCCGCGCTTCCTGCCTCCACTACAACCACGAAGGAAAAGCCCGCCACGCTGTCGTCCCCGGCTCCTGTCGTGTCCATGGCACAACCGGGAAGCGCGGTGGTTGGAAAACGAACACGTCGCCGTGGCTCCTGGCTGCGATAAGGGGATGAGATGAAATTTACCGAAGAGCAGTATGTGGCCCTCAAGGAGGCCATAGCCAGCGGCGAGTTGTCCGTCCAGTACAACGGTCGCCGAATCCAGTATCGCAGTCTTGCGGAAATGCTGCAGGCAAAGTCGCTCATGGAAGACGAGCTTTTCGGAAAATCGAAAAGACGCCGCCACCGCGCTATATTCAAGAAGGGGCTGTAATGACGAAGCGCAGGGACTCTTTGGAACGGAAGCGCGACCTTCTCAAGCTTGAGATCCAGACTACGGTATTGGAGTATCAGAAGCACAGAATCAAGCGTCGCCTTCAGGAGAGCAAACGCCATTATGAAGGCGGCGCCAGGACGCAACGCCTTTCACAATGGCGCGTCCCGACCGGTTCAGGGCCGAACGCCGTCGTCCGCCCTGCCCTCCGATTGCTGCGCGAGCGTTCCCGCGACCTCGTTCGTAATAATCCCTTGGGAGAATCCGCCGCCTCGGTCATGGTCTCGGGTATCGTCGGAGCCGGTATCGAGGCGACAATCGCCAACAAGCGCCTCGCCACGCTGTGGAAACAATGGTCGGAGTCCACGCAGTGCGACGCGACCGGCATATCGAATTTTCGGGGGCTGCAGACATTGGCGGCGCGGTCGTGGGCGGAAAATGGCGAGGTGCTTTTTCGCCGCGTCATCCGTCCCGATTGGAAGCCAGGGCAAATTCCTTTCGCGATCCAGTTGCTTGAACCGGACTATCTTGACGACAGCTACAACGTTGGCGATGGCAATTACCAGCTTGGCATAAAACTCAATGAATACGGCGCGCCCATCGCGTACCGCATGTTCCCGCGCCACCCCTTCGAGAACGAATACCACTCCGTCCACCAACTGGCCAACGTATCCGTCGACATCCCGGTGGACGAGATTGGCCATGTCTACCTGCGCCGACGCGTTGGCCAGGTGCGCGGCATTCCGGCATTGTCACCGGTCATTATCCGCATGCGCGACCTGGACGACTACGAAGACGCGCAGCTTATGCGGCAAAAACTTGCGTCCTGCTTCATGGCTTTCGTGACCAATCTCGAGGGAGAGCAACAGGGTGAGGACGACGATCTTCTCGATGTACTGGAACCGGGCGTTGTCCAGCGGCTGCGCCTCGGCGAGAACATCGAATTTGCGAATCCTCCTGGCGTGAGCGGCTACGGCGAGTACACCGGTTCGCACAAGCACGCCATTGCCGCCGGCCTCGGTATTCCTTACGAGGAACTGACCGGAGATTACTCCGCTGTCTCCTGGTCGTCCGACAGGCTGGCCAGGATGAAGTTCTACGGCAATCTTGATATCTGGCAATGGGAGATGTTTATACCTATGTTCTGCAGCAAAATTTTCGGATGGTTCCGTGATGGTGCAACATTGTTGGGCATCCCTTGTAAGGATGCGGCAGTCGATTGGACGGCACCCCGCCGGCCGGTGGCTGACCTTAATGAGTATGTTCGACTCCGCGACGAGATCCGCGCCGGCCTGAAATTCATCCCCGAGGGCATTAGAGAAAACGGGTTTAATCCCGATGACATTCTCAAGGAGAACGCCGAATTCCTGAAAAAGGCGGATGATCTTGGGTTGGTATTCGATGTAGACCCACGGCGCACCAGCGGTCAGGGACAGGGGCAAACCAACGGGACGGATAGTGGTGTACCCTGGCTCGATGGTGACAAACCAGACGACGATAAATCCGACGGAGATGGTCCTCCTGTTCCAGTGCCAGGTAAATAGGTTTCAATTCCCCGCCTTCGCCGGCGGGGATTTTTTCTTTATTTTTTTTGAAAACAGTCTTGATTCTCGTCGCGTTGTAGATAGCACCACACCCAGCAAAGGGGATTGGATGACCGCGAAGAACAAAACGACAATCGTCTCAATCGCTCGCAACTATCGCGAAGCCCCACTTCGGCCTGCGTCCCTCGATGTGGAAAAGCGAACGGTCGAGGTGGTATGGGCCACGACAACGCCCGTCCTGCGGATAATGTGGGAAGATGGTTCGTTGTACTGGGAAGAGCTGTCGCTCGATCCCGAATGCATCATCCTTGACCGGTTCAATAAGGGTCTGGTCCCTGTCCTCGATTCACACAACCGTCATAGTACGGACGCAGTATATGGAGTGGCGGAAAACCCGACCTTCCCCGAGGGCCAACGCGAATCAATCTGCACCGCCCGCTTTTCCAAAAACAATCCCAAAGCCGAACCGGTTTTCAAGGATATCCAGGACGGCATTCTCCGTGGCTGGTCGTTCGGCTACGACGTTTTGCGGATGGTCAAGACAGAACGGGAAATTGAGGGACTACCTGTCTATGTCGCCACGCTTTGGGAGCCGTTCGAATTATCTGTGGTCCCCGTTCCGGCCGATCCGAACGCCGGTACCCGGGATAAGGAATCAATGTCGCGCAGTTGCGAAATACTCCATTTTAGGGGAAACACCATGACCGAAGAGGAAAAGAAGCGGCAGGAAGAGGAAGAAAAGAAACGTAAGGAGGAGGAAAAGAAGCGGCAGGAGGAAGAGGAGAAAAAACGGCAGGAGGAGGAAGAAAAGTCCAAGTCCGGCAAAAAGAGCGAACCTGACGAAGAGGAGCGCGCCAGGATCGACGGCCTCGCCCGTACTGCGGAACGCCGCCGTATTTCCGAAATCCGCGCCGCTTACGAAACGATGCCGACGGCAATGGACCCAGCCAAGGTCAATGAGTTTATTGAGAACGGTGCCAGCGCCGACGATTTCCGTCGCGAATTGCTTCAGGCCATGCGTAGCAAGCAGCCGAAAATGTCTCCTCCCGGTATGGTTGAATTCGGCTCCGACCAGGCAGACAAGAAGCGAGAAGCCATGTCCCGTGCGCTCTTGGCCCGTGCCGCTCCTGGCCGTTACGAAATCCAGGCTGGCGATGCGGCCCGGGAGTTCCGTGGCCTCGTCCTTATCGACGTGGCCCGCAGGTGTCTTGAGGACGCCGGCATTAGTACCAACGGAATGAGCCGCAGAGAGATCGCCGAAACCGCACTCGGTGCCCGCCGGGTTCGTGGCATGCATGTGACCAATGACTTTCCGCATCTCCTTTCCGACACCATCAACAAGGTGTTGCGCGACGCGTATAAACTGGCCCAGCCGACGTACCAGCCGTTTTGCAATCGCGCCTCCTTCACGGACTTTAAGGAACGCCACCTCGTCCAGATCAGCGACGTCGGCAAATTTGTCGAAATCCCTGAAGGCGGCGAATATAAGTACACCTCTTTTGGCGAAGCCAAGGAAAAGTATGGCATCGTTAAATACGGCAATCGCCTCTACCTCTCCTGGGAATCGATTATCAACGACGATTTGAGCGCCTTCCATCGTCTGCCCACCAGTATCGCCATCGAGGCCGCCCAGCACTGCGCCGACATCGTTTATGGCGTCCTCCTTAAAAACCCCGTCATGGGCGACGGTTACAACCTGTTTTGCGCCGAACACGGCAACCTTGGTACTGCGGCTGACATCGACCTGGCCGGCATGGACGCCGCTTTTACGGCTATGGGCGAACAGGAAAACTCGAACGGCCGCGTTCTGAACCTCACTCCCGAATTCCTAATTATCGGCCACAGCAAGCGCACAAAGGCCCTGCAGTACCTCAACGACACCGTCGTCCCCACCAAGGCCGATGACGTCACCCCGGCACAGATGCGCGGCCTGTCGCCCATCGTCGAGGGCCGAGTCAAGGGCAGTCAGTGGTTCCTAGCCTGTAACCCCGGCTACATCGACACTATCGAGTACGCCTATCTCGAAGGTAAGGAAGGTTTGTTTACCGAGGAAAGGTGGGGCTTCGAGGTCGATGGTCTGGAAATCAAGGCCCGCCTCGTCTTCGGCGCAGCTCCCATTGACTGGCGCGGCCTGTACATGAACCCCGGCATCTAGTCAACGGGCAACCAATAGCTTGAAGGGCAGATCATGAAAAACCTGAAAGAATCCGGCGACCGCTTCGAAATCGCCCTTACTGCCGACACAGCCACGGGTGAGGTGGTGATCGCGGGCGAACTGGTAGGCGTCGCCATCAATGGTGGCAAAGCTGGCGCGCGCGATGTCATCCTGCGTCGCGGCGCGTTCGAATTTCCCAAAGCAACCGGCGCACTTTCGATTGGTGACCGTGTCTACTGGTCGCCAACCGACAAGCATGTCACCGCAACGGAAGTTCCCGACGCGTTTGTCGGCTGGGCTTTTGACAACGCCGCCGTGGGCGATGCAACCGCCATGGTTGTGCTGAAAGGCTGACATGTCCCGCGCCTCATTCGACCGCCTCGCCAAAAGCACTACGCGTCAGTTCGGCGTCGACGTGCTCTATCTCCGCAATGTGGAGGGTCGACGCCGGAAGCGTTTTCCTATTCGGGGCGTTTTTGACAACGACTACGAGGCGGTCGGATTTGAGGGCAACGGCGCACAGGTTATGTCCCGTACCCTGCAATTGGGAATCCATACGAAGGCACTGCCTTTTTTCCCAGCAAAGGGCGACAAAGTCCGCATTGGCAAGCAAATGTATGTGATTAGTGAAGCGCAGCCCGACAGCGAGTACGTGATCAATCTTATTCTGAAGGTGGCGCACCGTGAACCCTAGAATAGCCCTACTCGCCGTGCTGGAAGCCGCATTCAAAGAAGGGATACCAGACCTTCAGGGCCGGGTCGATGTGCTCCGCGTTGAACCGATTTGGGGCGATGACGAACTGCCTATACTTCTCCTCGACTACGACGATGAACGGCGAGAGAAGGTAAACGCATCGCCCCGAATTTATCGCCACACCCTGAACCTTGAGGTGCTGATTTACGTCAAGGGGCCGCACCGGAAATCCCGTCTTCAGCTTATGTCCCTCATGGACCAGGCCGAGGCGATACTCGCCGAGTGGCAATACATCGTCGCCGGGGATGTCACCCCGGACCTGCCGGCGGAAGAACGCGACAAGCGGGTCATTGATTTGATTCGTGCCGGCGACTCCATCTCCTATTTCAAGCCCACCGAGGGCGACCAACAGCACCTCGGCGTCATGATGGCGTATGTTGCGGAATTTCGTACCAGCGGGTCGTCCAGGGGCGAAGAGCGTCCCGGTTTCCCCGGACGTAATGTCCTCGCTGAATTCCATGAGATTTCCGCCGAGTGGGACGCCGGGAACGATGTTCCAGTCATTCAGACTATTGGAGTACCGCATGATTAAGCAGATCCGAATCAAGCCCGCGCCCGGTCGGCGCGTCATCGACCCGGTAACGGATAAGGCCCTCGGTCCCGAAGCTGTCACCGTCAGTGATAACGCGCTCTGGCGGCGTCGCCTTCGCGACGGAGACGTTTTCCTTGCCGATGCGGAGCCGACGATTGAACCGGCGGCGGCCGCCAGGGCCAAGGCCAAATAAGGGGAAACCGTGAACTTCAATTCCATTCCAAACGACGTCCGCATTCCGATATTTATGGCGGAGTTCGACAATAGCGAAGCCGTGGGCGGACTCACAAGCCAGCGGTACAAAACGCTGATCGTGGGCCAAATGCTGTCGGGTACTGCCGACACGCTAAAGCCGTATCGCGTCATCGACAAGGACCAGGCGGCGAACCTGTTCGGCGTCGGCTCCATGATCGCGGAGATGGTGGACTATTACCGCCGCGTCGACCCCATGACGGAAGTGCTGGCGGTGGCCGTCCCGGATGCACCCTCCGCCCAAAAGGCGAAGGCCACCATTACCATTACCGGCATGGCCAGCGCTGCGGGCGTGCTGTACTGCTATATCAATGGCATTAAGGCAACCGCCTCCGTCGCCCCCGGGGCCGACCCCGTGACCGCCGCGACCGCTCTGAAAACCGCCATTGAGAACGTGGCCAGCATCCCGTGTACTGTCGCCGCCACCGACGGTGTGCTGACGCTCCAATACAAGCATCCCGGCGAGGTCGGCAACGGCATCGACGTGCGGTTCAATTACTACGCTGGCGAAGCGTATCCCGTTGGGCTTTCCGTGGCCGTCACCGCCTTTACCGGCGGCGCCGTCAACCCCGACGTGGCGGACGCCCTGGCGGTGGTTATGGGTGAGCGGTTTACCACTTTCCTTTGCCAGTACACCGACGAGGCGAATTTGGCCGTTATCAAGGAGGAGTTGGAACGCCGCTTCGGCCCGATGGTCCAGCAAGAGGCATGGCACTTCGCCGGCCTGCGCGGGACGCATAGCGAATTGTGCGCGTTCGGTGACGCACGGAACAACCATCTCGAATGCCTGTCGAATACGCATGGTATCCCGAATTCTCCGGCCGCCTTCGCCGCGTCGTTGGCCGCGAACCTGACCTATTACGGCAACATCGACCCGGCGCGGCCGTTCCATACGTTGACCCTGATCGGCATTCTTCCGCCCGCGCCGGAGGACAATTTTTCCGATTGGCCGGAGAACAACCAGCTCCTGCAAAACGGGATCAGTACCTTCAAAGTCGAGTCTGACCAGACCGTCCGTATTGGCCGTCTCGTCACTACGTATAAACGGACCAGCAACGGCGCGTCGGACACGTCCTATTTGGACTTGAACACCGGCTTGACCCTGGGCTACCTCCGCCACTCTCTGCGCGAATATTTCCAGCGCAAGTATCCCCGCTGCAAACTGGGCAACGACAGCGTCCTTTACGATACAGATCGTACCATCATGACGCCGAAGCTGGCCAAGGCCGAATGCATCGCCGTGTTCCGGGAGTGGGAGAAACTCGGCCTTGTCGAGGACGCGGACCAGTTCAAGGCGGACTTGGTTGTCGAACGCAGCACCACCGACCGCAATCGAATCGAATTCAGGTTGTCGCCCAACTTGATCAATCAGCTTATCGTCACCGCCGCCCAAATTATGTTCCGTTTGTAAGGAGAGCCATCATGCTCGTTGCAGGCATTATTTATGTGAAAGTCGACGGTTGGCTTATCCCGGCGCGCGGTGCGTTCACCTACCTTTGTTCCGGCGTCAAACGCAACCTCGAAATGGGCGCTGACACTTCGGCCTACGTTACCGAGACGCCGCAGGTCGGCTACATCAAGGGTTCGATCAGCGACTACGGCAGCGTGGACACTGAATCTATCCGGAACGCATACAGGGTGACAGTCACCTTAGAACTCGGTAACGGCAAGGTTGTATCGGCGACAAACGCTGTGCAGTGCGACCCGATGGAAGGCAACAGCGAAACCGGCGAAATGCCGGTCGAATTCCGCAGCGGCCAAGTGGAGATTGTCTGATGAAAAACCCCGTAGCTACCTACCCCCTCAAGTACCCTATCGAGTTCGGGAAAGACAAGGTCATCGATATGCTGGAATTTCGGCGTGTCCAGATCGGCGACCTCCGGGCCTCGCAAAATAAGGACGAAATAGAAGCGGGCCTTATTATCCTCGGCCGCATCACTGACCTCACCCCCGCACAGATCGACAGGTTGGACGTCGAGGACATGGAGGGGGCGATGGAGATCGTCGAGGGTTTTATGCCGAAGTCCCGGAAGGATGGCGAGGAATCCTCCTCCTCTTAGCCGAAAGACTTGGGTTCCAACCGTCGGAACTGTATCGCATGGACGGACCGGAATTACTGTTTTGGTATGACGGGTTGAAGGAATTGGCCGAGGCGCAGAGTCGCGCGACGGAGTAGAGCAATGGCAGGAACGGCAAAGCTTGGCGTTACCCTGTCCTTGGTGGACCGCGCCACGGCGCCGCTCCGCGCATTTAGTAAAAACGTCAATTCGACTTTCGAGCCTTTCAGAAAAGCCCGTAATACCCTCAAGCTGACCGCCGCTGACCTGGGTATTCCCAAGATCAGCAAAATCCTTGGGGTCAGTGAAAAAAGCGACGGGCGGCGTTATTAAGGAGGCCAAGGCACTCGGCCGGCAGTTCGCTATCGTTGGCGGGTTGGCCGTCGGGGCTATGGCCGCCATCGTCCTCCCAACCGCCTCCGCCGGCGATGCAGCATATAAAACCGCTCAAAAGGTCGGCATGTCTACCGAGGCGTGGACAAAGATGGCATACGCCGCCGACCAGTCCGGCGTAACCGCCGAACACCTACAGAAGGGCTTGAACAAACTTAATAGCCAAGCCATCAAGGCTGGGCGAGGCAGTAAGGAGGCGGCGTACTGGTTCCAAAAATTAGGGATCGACATAAAGGATCAAGACGGCAAGCTGAAATCCTCTGAACATCTCATGATGGAAGCAGCCGACCAGCTTGCCGGTATGGAAGATGGGGCCAGAAAAACGGGTCTGGCTGTCGGACTTTTCGGCGAGGAACTTGGGCCGAAGCTCATTCCCTTCCTGAATGCTGGTAGTGACGGCATTGCCGCCTTGGGTGATGAAGCCAAGCGACTTGGCAAAACCTTCACCGACGACCAGGGCAAAGCGTCGGAATCATTCAACGATTCGCTGGCGCGCGTCCGCCATGCCATTACCGGCGTGCGCAACGCCATCGGCAACCAGCTTATCCCCGTGCTGGAACCACTGCTCAACCATGTCCAGGCGTTCATCGAAGCCAATCGGGAGATGATTGCCACCAAGGTAGGCGAGTGGTTGGAACGGCTTCAAGCGGCGTGGCCCGATATCCTGGCCAGCCTGAAGTCCGCTTGGTCAGGGGGTAAGCGCCTATACGGTGTCATCGACTCGCTGGTCCAACGCTTCGGCGGATGGGCGAAGGTATTGCCCTACGTCGGCGCGGCATTGCTGGCCATAAAACTGTGGCCGCTGATTGTCTCTGTCGGGGTATTGACGAAGGCGGTCGCCGGGTTGGGAATCGCGCTCCTCACCACGCCCATCGGCTGGATCGCGCTCGCCGTGGCGGGACTCGCCGCCGGGTTCGTCTATCTGTGGAAGAATTGCGAAGGCTTTCGGAACTTTTGGATCGCCATGTGGGAGAAGGTCAAATCATATGTTGGCGACTCCATTAAGTATATCAAACAGGCGTTCGACAAGGGATTGATTGACGGATTGCTTGCCATTTTCACCCGCTTTAATCCGCTACGGCTGATAACTGAAGCATTCATGGGCGTTTTAAGTTATGTCGCCAGTCTTGATCTCGGATTCGGCCCTGTCGTCGACCGCGCCGTTGGCGTTTTCGCTTCCCTTGGCGATGGCATTAAATCGGCATGGGATACCGGAACGGGATGGTTGAAAGGCGCGGTCGCGTCGTTGTCGGGACTGTTCGAGTCGTTTAACCTTTTCGATGTCGGCGCAAAGCTTTTCTCCGGCCTATGGAACGGCCTCAAATCGATCTGGACCAGCATCGAGGACTGGTTTTCCGGCCTCTCCGACAAGATCGCGTCGCTGATCCCTGACTCCCTTCTCGCCCTGACCGACAAGGTCGCCGGTTTCGCCGGCGGGGTGATGGATACGGCCGGCAAGGCGGCGTCGGCGGTGGGCAACGCAGTTTCCTCGGTCGGCAGTTCTATCGGCGGCTGGCTGGGCGGCGGCTCCAAGGCATCCAGCGTCGCCAGCGTTACCGCTTCCATGCCGCAGGCGACCGGTAACGCCCCCGCTCCGCAGGAATCATACGTGGTGGTCGAATTCAAGAACAAGCCTCGGGACGTCGAGGTCAAGGCGCGCGGCGCGGTGCGTATCGCCCGGGATCTATTCGGCAACGGCATATACAACGGCGAAAGGATGTTGACCCCATGAGTTGGCGCGACAACATGCGGCCGGCATCCTTTCGCGGCGCGCGATTCTGGCTTGAAGCCCACGATCTTAACGGCGGCCGCCGGGCGGTGGTGCATCAATACTATGGCCGGGACGTGCCGTTTACCGCCGACCTGGGCGGCCTGGCAAAGTCGTTCATGCTCACGGCCTTTGTCGCCACGACGCCCGATAGCGACGATTATATGCCGGAGCGGGACGCGCTACTGGCCGCGCTGGACAAAAGCGGCCCGGGGGATTTGGTTCACCCTTATTACGGCTCCATCCGCGTCCAGCTTTTCACCTACCGCCAGCGGGAAGAGCGCGCCGCCGGCGGGATGGCAATCTTCGATATTGCGTTCGGCGAGGCCGGAGCCGCGCCGGGACCAACAGCCGTCCGATCTCCTGCGGCTGGAATGCAGGCGGCCGCCTCCTCCGCCACCGCCTCGGCTACCCGGAACTTCGCCGAACGCTTTACTCTGAAAGGACGCCCCGACTTCCTACGCGACGAGGCCGGCGGCGTCCTGCAGACATTGAGCGACCTATACATCCGCGTCGGCCGATTGTCCGGCGTTGCCAGTCGGGTCGAAACGCTGGCCTATGATATTTCCACCGTCGCGCATCGGACCGACGACCCGCTCGAATTCGCTGCGAGCATTATCGCCTTGCCGCAGGCTATTTCCGCCGCGTTCGAGGAACCGTGGAAGCGGTATCGAAATCTCGACGGCACGTACCGGAAAATTCCGTCGCTTCGGGGTGGCCCGCTGGATGCGGGCGTTACGACGACACTGCTGCGGACGATGGATTTCCAGCTTGACGTGCCGCGAATTCAGTACGCGACCGCTAGCCGCACCCAGCAAATCGCCAATCAGCGCGCAATCGGCGAATTGGCGCGGCAGGCGTCCATGATCGAGGCCGCCAGGGTCGCGCCCTACGTCAATTGGCGGACGCTGGAAGAAGCCGAACAGACCCGGGACCGGCTCGCCGACGTTCTTGACGTGGAGATGGAGACGACGGTCGACAACGAGATGTTTACCACGCTGGCCAGCCTTCGCGTTATGGTGATCCAGTCCGTACCGCCGGAAGGGGCGCAACTCCCCTACCTCGTCGAACGCATCCCGAATCGCACCATGCCGGCGTTGCGCTTGGCCTATGACCTCTATGGCAACATTGAAAAGGAGGGCGAAATTATCTACCTGAACCACGTCCGCCACCCCGGCTTTGTTCCCGGCGGCGAGCCGCTGAAGGTGCTGGCCAATGTCTGATGATATTGTCCTGCGGGTGAACGGCACCGAGTATAGCGGCTGGCTTGCGCAGCGCGCGGCGCGGTCCATCGAGCGTGT
Organism: Planctomycetaceae bacterium; assembly: GCA_021203245.1. Taxonomy (GTDB): domain Bacteria; phylum Planctomycetota; class SZUA-567; order SZUA-567; family SZUA-567; genus JAJBSZ01. The sequence continues at coordinate 6,926 of JAJQBO010000103.1, read as the reverse complement.
ATGCGGCGACTTTACCCTTGAACTGACAGGGCGCACCAAAGATTACCGCCCGCTCGATATCCACCCCATGGACGAGTGCCAAATCCTCCTGGGCGGCGAGGCCGTTCTCACTGGCTACATTGACAAGCGGATGCCGTTTTACGATGCGGAATCGTTTGGGCTGACCATCGAAGGTCGCGACAAGACGTGCGACCTAGTGGACTGTTCCGCCGACGTCGACGCCTTCGAATTCGCCGACGCGGACTTGGAAACAATCGCCAACACCTTGTGCGCCAAATTCGGGATCGGGCTTGTGATCGAAACCGACCTCGACCAGCCGTTCGAACAGTTCACCATCGACCCTGGCATGACCGCCTTTGCCTGCATCGAAAAGGCCGCTCGTCAACGCGGCGTCCTGTGTACAACGAACGGCCTCGGCGATCTGGTCCTGTGTTCGCGCGGCTCTGGTCGCGCCGATGACCTGATCGAAGGCGTCAACATCCTTTCGGCAGACGGCCCGCAGGATTTTTGCGATCGGTTTTCCGTATACAAGGTCAACGGCCAAATGCCGTCGTTCGATGCCGGGTTTGGCGAGCCGTCCGAGGACCAATTCGGGCAAGCGTTCGACCAGAATATCGGCCGGTTCCGTCCACTCGTCATCAACTGCGAATGTTATGCGGACCCGGGTGGAGCGCGGGCGCGGGCGGAAACGGAATGCTGTTGTCGTGCCGGAAAATCGACGCGCTCAATTGTGTCTGTTCAGGGCTGGCGGCAGAGTACCGGCGAAATCTGGATGCCAAACCTCCTGACGACGGTCCGGTCGCCGATGATCTATCTCGACGGCCAGACCATGGTGATCAGTAGTGTTTGCTGGACTGTGGATGAGAGAGGCGGGCCGATGTCCCTTTTGGAACTTAACCGGCTCGATGCGTATCTCGTCAGTGCATCCGGCGAGGTTGAATGGGATCCTCTTGATGAATAATGACCGCACACTTACCCGGCGGATGGCGGAAATAAACAACCGCATCAAGCTAATGGTGCGCCGGTGTCGCCTCGGCGTCGTCAATGACGAAAACCCCGTCCAGACGGTCGAGGCGGGCATTTATAAAAACGAGTTCCGCTCGGGCGTGGAACGCATCCAGGAGTACGGCCTGTCCACGGTTCCTCCCGAAGGCGGCCAGGCAGTGGTTGCGTTCCTAGGCGGTGAAGGCAGTCATCCCGTGGTTATCGCCACTGATGACCGTCGCTACCGCCCGCGCAAGCGTAAGCCCGGCGACGTCTCGCTGTACACCGACCAGGCAGATCACGGTGTTTTCCTTACGTCGGACGGTCGCGGCGTCCTGATTCGTGGATTGAAAATCACCGTCCATGCCGACGACGAGGTGGTCGTCAACGCACCGAAAATCCGCGTCCTCGGCCATCTTGAAGTGACGGGCGACATTCTGGACATGAGCCGCGGCACTGGCCGCACCATGGCCACCATGCGAAAATATTTTGATAATCACGTCCATAAAGAGAATGACCACGGCGGCCCGACCGACCCGCCCCGGGAGAAGATGGGATGAGTAAATATCAGTACATACCCACCAATGCCAGCCAACCACTGCCCGGCCGAGACTTCGAGTTGCAGACGGTCGAGTTTTTGGACGACGCCGCCAGCCGCGCACGGTGGGATAAGGTGGAAGGCCGCCCTGGGCTGGCCAGCACGGAAAAGGACGGTCTCATTCCTGCCGAAGCGATGCAAAAGCTGGAAGAGATCGAGGCGACGGCCGAAAAGCTGGACGCTCTTGCCGACGTCGATGCTGCCCCGCCCCCCGCTTGGTTGCGTCCTCCCACCGGTTACCAGCGATCAGATGAGGGCTGGTCGTCGTCGTCGACGTGCTTGTTCCCACCGTCCTCTCTTTGCATGACCCACGGTGGCGTTCTCCGCTACTGCCGCACCCATCCGCCGTTCAGCATCAACAACGCGGCGAATTGGGAAGGGGCTTATTATTCGCCGAGCCACCGGGCGGGAAAAGACTTTTACATCCATTTTCTCGTATTCACCAATGACACCTGCCGCCTTGCGCTCTCGGCATTTCCCACGCTTTCCCTCCGTGAAGGGTTGGAAGCGACCGGCCTGGTCGGCGGCTTCCATTGCCTGTGCCAGGACGCCGGTGACATCGAGGGCCATGCCCTTTCCGGCACGGGGGCCGGCGATATTCTGCCGATGAGCCTATGGGATCTTTGGAACCGCCCGCAATCAAGTCCCGCAGCCATGGTTTATGACCCGCGCCTCCACCTATGGGTCGACGTCTACCTCCCGGGCAATGATGGGATCGGCAATTACGGCGTGGCCGTCGCCACTGTTGACGACGAAATCGCCATGCGAACGACCCTGCAGCGGTTGGGAAAATCCATGATGAACGAGGCCGATTTGGCAATCGCGCTGTCCGGAACCAGTCCGCAGGATACAGACATACCGGCAACCGCCGGCGGCCATGCGGATGGTGACGGCCGGCGCATCCTGTCGGACCTGGGCCTTGAAGACAAGGGCGTGGTGCGCGGCTGTGCGCGGCCGTTGTGGGGATGACATGAGGAATTTTCGCGAGTCCGGCAATATCCGGACCGAAGCTGACATCCGCAATATGGTCGCCGAAGAACTTCTACTGTCTGCGGTGGAAGAGACCGGGGACGGCGCCATTCAGTGGAACGTCACCCACGGCACCCTTTCGACCACGGCCAGCGACCTTGTACAGGACGCCGGCATGAACACCGCCGTCGCCATCAGCCTGTTCACCGATGCCCGCGCCGACGATGACGAGCCGTTGCCGGCCGGCGAGACAGAGAGGCGAGGTTATTGGGCCGATTGTATTGACGACGGCGACGACGAGGAAACCGGCTCGCTTTTGTGGCTTCTCTCTCGGGAAAAACAGACGCGGGAAGTCGTCAACCGCGCCCGCGAACACGCCCGGCGAGCGTTACAGTGGATGGTTCGCGACCGGGTCGCGGCGAAGATCGATGTTCAGGCGCGGATTGTTCGCCCCGGTTGGCTGCTTTTGGAAATTGACATCCATCGGCCCGACGGCAATGTCACGACGCAACGTTTCGAGTTTAACTGGCTCGCGCATGAACGCGCAATCGGAGCATAGAGAATGCCGCTGAAACGGCCCACTTTGAAGGAATTGGCGACCGACATCCTGGCCGACGTAAAAAGTCGGTTGGAACTGACCGCGCCAATCCTCCGCAAATCTCTTGTTGGTGCCATCTCCCGCGCCCAAGCCGGCCAGGTACATGGGCTATACGGTGCGTTGGAGTGGATGGTCAAGCAGGCGTTCGTCCATCTCTGCGATGGCGAGTATCTCGACTACCACGGCGCCGCCCGTGGCATCCCCCGCAAGGGGTCCGCGCCTGCCGTCGGCCGCATGATATTCACGGGCAAGGACGGGGTCGAGATGCCGGCCGGTACCCGCATACAGTACCGCGACAAGACGCGGGAATACATTGTTTCCAAGCGGCGACCGCCGTGGACGGCGTTGTCTCGCCCCTCGTCACCGCTACCAAGGACGGCGTCGCCTGCAATCTTCCCGAGGGGTCGGAGGTCACCCTCCTTCACCCCATCCCCGGCTTGCTCATGATCGGCAAGGTGGCGGCTGGCGGCGTCACCGGTGGGGCCGACGTCGAGGACCACGAAAAATACCGGGAACGCATTCTCGACAAGATCCGGAACCCGCCCCACGGCGGCAATCCGAACGACTTTAAACAGTGGGCGCTTGAGGTTCCCGGTGTCTCCCGGGCGTGGGTTTTCAAGAACTGGTCGGGCATAGGCACCGTCGGCCTGATGTTTGCCGTCGAAGGCGACGATCCCATTCCCAACGAGGAAATGCGCATCCGTGTCCAGGCGCATATCGACAGTGTCCGCCCTGTCATTGGTGAACTTTTTGTCTTCATTCCGGAATTGGCACCGCAGAACTATGCAATTTGGCTTTCGCCCGATACCCGCGCCGTGCGTGCGGCCGTGGAAGAGGAACTTCGCGACTATCTCGCCCGCGACGGCGCGCCTGATTCGTTCCTCTACCCGTCCCGCATCTCCGAGGCGATTTCCGGGGCCAGCGGCGAGCACCACCATAATCTGGTGTCGCCGGTCAACGCCGTCCGCGTCGGCCGGACCCAGCTACCCGTTCTTGGCCGCGTCGAGTACCAATCCACCATGGAAGGGTGATGATGCACCAGTACGACGAGGAGGCATACACCCAGCAACTCCGGGAACTGATGCCGCAGGGAAAGGCGTGGGATTTCAGCCACAACGGCGTCCTCATGCGGCTGCTGCGTGGCCTCGCCGGCGCGGTTCATCGCTTCGGCGTCCAGGTGTCCTATGTTTATGCCAGAGAGGTTTTTTCCCATTCCACCGACGATCTGCTGGATGAATGGGAGACGGAGCTCGGCCTCCCGGACGAGTGCCGGTCGGCGGTAGAAACCCGGGAGCAACGTCGTTTCGAGGTCGTTGCCAAATACAACCAGGTCGGCGGCCAGAGCATCCCCTACTTTATCGAGTTGGGCCGCTCGCTGGGTTTGGAGTTGGAAATTGACAGGTGCCAGCCGTTCCGTGTCGGTCGCAACGGCTGCGGCGATCCGGTTCAAGATGCGGAGTGGAATTTCTTCTGGCGAGTGAAATGGATTCCCACTCAGGAAACGCCTTTTCGTGTGGGCCAGGACACGATGGGGACGCCGCTGCGGAGTTGGACCAGAAACACAACGCTGGAATGTCTTTTCCAAAAACTCGGCCCGGCCCCGGGTAACGTCATTTTTGCCTATCGCGATATCTCGGAGGGAGCATGAATGTTTTGCGTGAATAACGAAACCGGCACGACGGAAAGGCCGAATTTCAAGGCCGCCATCGGGGATCAGATCCTTTGCTTCTCCAACGGCAACAAGAGCACTGGCCAGCCCGGCACCATCCTCGATGATGACTTTATGAATATGCTTCTCCTGGAGGGCGTGAACCTCGTCCAGGGGGCGGGCCTTAGTATCGACGCGCAGGATGCCAGCCAGTGGTTGAAGGCGGTCAAAAAGCTTATTTCGAACGAGATGGGGTCTATTACCGAACAGCCTGCCGGAGTGTATGAGAAGACACCCAACACGCTCGCCCTGCGCAATGCCGAAGGGCGGGTCCAGGTCGCAGCGCCGAAGCACGACGCGGACGCCACCCCGATGGCATGGGTCGTGTCCGAACTGCAGGCCGCCCTAAAAGACTGCCGCAAAGAGATCGACGAGCTGCGGCAATCCATGCACGTCGTCGGGGATATCCGGTATTGGGCATGTAGGGCAAACGAACTAAAAACGGGTTGGTATATGTGCAATGGGACGTCATATGCCCTGACGACCCCGCAGGGCCAAGCACTGTTCAATCTCTCCCCGACCTTCAAAAGCGACTGGAAGATCGTCATCTCCGGCAATGCGATCAATGTCCCGAACCTGTTCGATGCGACTGGACGCGGCATGTTCTTGCGTGCAGTCAACGGTGTGTCACGCCAGGCCGGTTCTATCGAACTGGATCAGGAACAAGGCCATGGCCATGAACTGAAAAATGGTGGTGCAAGCGTCAGGGCTGGGGCTTCGCGCGAAATCCCTAACCTGACCAACCAAAGAGCACCCGGGGGGGACCGGCGCAGGCTGGCAGGCCATGGACATAATTAGTGATGGCGTCAATGGCGAACCCCGCATCGGCGATGAAACGCGTCCTATGAACGTCGGCATGACTCCCGCGATTTACCTCGGCGTATAGTCGCCGCAAGAGCAAGGACCACAACAATGCCTGACGAAAGATTGATGCCGAAGGCCGAGCCGGCAAATGCCGATTCTCTTCTCGCCGCGCATGCGATGTGGATCGCGTTCGCGCAGACCCTTAATGGCGACGAGGATTTGAGCACGTTGACCGGAAAGGTCGCGGCGCTGCAGGAATCGTTGGCCGGCAAGGTGGGCACTGACGATCCGGCGCTATCAGATGCGCGTACACCATTGGCCCATGCCGCGACCCACGCCATGGCCGGCCAGGATCGTATTCTCCCCGATGACATCGGAGCCATGCCCGCGCCGCCAGGGGACGGGAAAACTTATCTCGGAACCGGCGGCGGTTGGGTGGAGTACATTCCGCCCGAGGACGATGGCGATGAAGGCGGCGGCACCCTGAACCATGCCGACCTCGAAAACCGCGACGCGCCTGATCAGCACCCGCAGTCCGCCATCCAGCATCTTGAGGAGGATATGGCGGCCATCAACGCGGAATTCGAAGAGGTCGATAGCGCGCTCCAAGCCATCGCAACGGATGTTGTCGGAAAAGCATCAAGCGACCATTACCACGACCTTGACGAGATCGGCGGGCTTGGCGACGCCCTCGCACGCAAGGCCAACGCCGCCTCGCTCGCTCTCAAGGCCGACAAGGATCACGAACACGCCGACCTCGCTGCGGCAATTGAGGCCAAAGCGGAGAAGGGCGACAAGGGTGATCCCGGACCTGCAGGACCACAGGGAATTCAGGGTCCAAAAGGTGACAAGGGCGATACCGGCGCGACAGGCCCGCAGGGGCCACAGGGCGTCAAAGGCGACAAGGGTGACACCGGAGCGACGGGCGCGACCGGACCGCAGGGATTGCAGGGGCCGCAGGGGGTAAAAGGGGCCACCGGCGCGACTGGACCCGTTGGCCCGCAAGGACCACAGGGCGCGCCGGGACAGGGTTTCGCTCTTCAATATAGTACAACAGATTTGGTGCCGGGCGTTTCTCCTCTTGCAACGGGTACGGTCTATTTGGTGTATGAATAGGAGGCGGCATGGCAAGAGGCGGATTTTTAAGCGTCGCAGGGCTGGCCCGAAAAGATAAAAACCTAAACATCGGCGTAGGCGGAGTCGCACGTAGGGTAAGGGCCGGTTATGTGGGCGTAGGCAATGTTGCAAGACAATGGTGGCCTGCG
>JAJQBO010000092.1 GCA_021203245.1 Planctomycetaceae bacterium | reverse complement strand
CTGCTCATCGTTGACTTCGATACCAATGCGATATTCACGCTTATCCATGCTCGCCACTCCAATAGCCTATGGATAAGCATATAAATCGCAAGACGAGAGTTCAACTTGTACCGTGTGAAGTTATGAAATAGCTTCTACGCAAGGTCAGAAATGTGCTGAGAAACCGGTAGGACAACCGCCAGAGCCTTCCACCTGACGTGGAAACGAGGAAATACAGCCCGCCACCGTCGAAACGCTTGTAGGTTTTTCGGCTGGCTTGGGATCGAACAATCATTCTTTCCGTCAGTACCATTGTAGGTATCTCCTTACGCCTACAAAACTACTTACAAAATGAGCATCGGATATTTTGAAAATGCAGGCTACCCCGTTCACGGACTTTTTTAAAACGCTTTAGCCCATCAGCGAAGTGCTCTTGACGCACATAAAACGTAAGCATCGCACACAGCAACTGTTCGTCGGCTGAATCGATAAGTTCAGAGAACTTTTCATGTGTATCTAACCCATTTTCCATGAGGATATGCAAATAGTCGATGTCGGTTATGCCTGTATTCTCCAGCGCTCGTATGAAGCTATTCGTTTTTTCGCTGTAAACCGGGTATGGCATTGTAATGCCACCGGACTCTGCCTTCTCCCCGCCCGCCCATTCAGCTTTCGGGCGGCTGTCGAAATACTCGATATATTTGAACAACAACGACCATTTCAGTGTCATTTTCATCGTAAGTCCTTCAATTTTGAGAGCCGTGGTATGTCAGATTTCAATAACACGAGCGTCGGATTACGTAACATGAACCGGATCGACAAAGTGCACGCGCATCGCCAAGAACCCCGAAGCCTGAATGCTTTGATGTACACTATGGCGGAGGCTTTAAAGGCAATCACACAAGGCGACTGCATCGGATATTTTGAAAATGCAGCTACCCCGTTACGGACTTTTTTAAAACGCTTTAAAGTATCGACTTTTGACAAGGTTATATTTAGTGCATGAGACAATCTCCAAGCAATTAGCATTACTATGCCTTAATCCCTACAACTTCCCAATCCGCAACTGCTTGCGGCCGCGCCGATGGGTCAGGCCGCGCAACTGGGTCGACTGGTTCTGGATGACGCCGGCGATGTCGCTGACCCGGCGGGACACCACCGTTGTCGACTGGAGATTTTCGGTGATCTGGTTCAGGCTGGCATGCACCTGCCGGACGCCCTGGGTCAGGTTTTCCGCCAGGCGGGCGACTTCGTCCGAATTGCGGGTCAAGGCGTCGGCGTCCTCGCCGATGGTTTTCAACCGCTCGGCAAGGGTCTCGATGGACGCGGCCGCGCCGCCGATGCGTTCCGTCATTTCCGTCACCATGGCCGAGGTCTCGCCGGCCGCTTTGGCGGAGCGCTGGGCGAGGCGGCGGACCTCGTCGGCGACGACGGCAAAACCGCGCCCGTGCCTGCCCGCGCGGGCGGATTCGACAGCCGCGTTCAGGGCCAGGAGGTTGGTCTGGAAGGCTATTTCGTCGATAAGGCGGATGACGCTGGCCACCTTTTCGCCCGAATCCCGCACCTTGCGCATCGCCTCGGCCGCGCCGGCCGCTTCCTCGGCGCTGCTGCCCGACGTCTCCCGGGTCATCGCCGCCATCTGGTGGCTGCGTTCGGCTGACTGCGAATACACTTCCGACATCTCGCCCATGTCGTGGGCGGTCGCGGTGATTTTCTCGATGGCGGCGGCGATCTGCATGGTGCTGGAAGACAGTTCCTGCGACGCCGTATAGATGTCGTCGGAATTGGCGTCCAGGGCCAGGGCGGTATTTTGCGCATTCTGCAGGGTCAGGGCGATATTCCGGGCGTTGGTGGTGTCGATGCCGATGACTAGGCGGCCGAGATAGGTGTTGGCCGAATCCAGCAGCCGGCAGGAGGTGATGCTGTAGGCAGCGCCGTCGTCCCGGGTAAAGTCCTCGGTGACGATTTCGGGCGCGTTTTCCTCGTTGGAACGGTGGCAGAATGCCGCTTCGTCCGGATAGAGCGTTTCCTCCACCGTTGCGCCGACGGTCTTTTCCTTGCCTCGGGTGGCAAAGAGCCGCTTCAGGGTCGCGTTGACATAGCCCCAGGCGCTGTCCTTGCCGATAATGCCCAGAGGCAGCGGCACGCGGTCGAGGATGGCCCGGTACCAGTTCTCGTTTTGCACAAGGCTTTTTCCGGTCAGCCGCGCGATCAGGTAGCCGAACAGCAGCGCCAGCAGGAGCAGCCCGGCAAAGACCGGGAGTTGTTCCGACATGACCCGCCGCGCCTCGGCATAGAGATCCGTTTCAGGCAGGAACGCCACCACCGACCAGTATTGCACCGGCAGATCGTGGGCGACTGGCTGGCTGACCACAAAGGTGGGCCGCTGATCCCTGCCGAGCGCAATCGTCCCGGAGAAAACGCGGCTGTTCGCGACCGCGTCCACCAGTCCGGGATGCGCGCCCGGCTTCAGGTGCGGGATGACGGAGGGATCGGTGCTCTGCACCACCAGGTCGGAGAGGTCCATCCCCTGCGGTACGCCGATGCATGCCCCTTCCGGCGACACGAACATGGCGTTCAGCTTGCTGATTTGCCCGGCGGCGCGGCGCTTGGCTGCGGTGACCTCCTGGTAGCGGGTAACGCAAAAGCGCAGATACACCGCGCCGATGATTTCGTCCCTGAAGGTCAGGGGTTGGGCAATCATGAATACCGACCGCGGAATCGGGCTGCCTCCGGGATTGTCGGCCATGACCATGTACGGTTCGTCCCAGGTGGTTTTGCCCTCTTCCGACGCCCGCCGCCACCAGCCGCTGTCCTGCAGTTCCTTCGGAGTCATGGGCGGTGTCTGGCGCAGGACGTTGCCCCGGCGGGTATAGACGATGCACACAGTTCCGTCGGCGCTGACATTGACCGGATCGTCCTCCGCTGTGACCGGGTACACGCCAGGCTTCAGCACTACGCCGTAGCCGCGCACGGTGATATTGGCGCTGTCCAGGACGCTTCCAACGTACGAACTAAGGCGCTTGAGGTTTGCCGCCGAATGGTCGCTGTCGCCGATAGAGAGTTCGGATTGGACGCGGGAGATAAGGCTGCGCATAAGCGAGGCGGATTCCATAAACGCCGTGCTGTAGCCGTCCGCCTCGATGACGGTCATTTCCCGGAACAGGTCCCTGCTTTTATCGAGGATAAACCCTTCGGTCTGTTTCCGGGTAACGAGGAGGGTAATAAGGAGCGAAAGCAGGCTGACGCCGACGACGGCGGCGATAACCCGCCACTTGATATTCAAAAAGGTATGCATGTGGGCCCCGTTGCTATCGGTACATGATTTATCATATGGTAGGTATGCGGGCCGGTCATTGCAACGGGTATTCATGGTCGGCCATGGTGTACGGGATTAATGACTGGTCCGGGCTTTCGCCCGAACGAAGCACAAGGCAAGTTATTATAAGTGCATCGCTAACCAGATAGTTAGTGTGGCATCGGGGCGAGCGGCCTGTTTTCGGCCGGTTTGGCCGGGTGCGGGGCGGGAACCATGTGCGACGAAATAACCATAATCCCTCGGGACGCCACTCCGCCTGGCGGGCGTCCGCCTGCATTGGAGCACCGATCACACCAGCGCTTCAGCCAGGTTCCGCACCGTGTCGCGCGCGATCAGCGTGGGCGGGAATTGCAGGGAAACATCTTCGGCGGGATTTTTCATCAGCCGCAACAACGCCTCCACGGCGGCGCGGCCGAGAATGGTCTTGGGGTTGTCGATGGTGGTGAAGGACTGCATGCCGCTGGGGTCGGGCGTGTCGTCGTAGCCGACGATGGAGATGTCTTCCGGCACCCGTATGTGCCGCGCCTGCAGGAAGGGGTAGAGCCGGCCCGCCGTCTCGTCGTTGTAGCAGACGACGGCGGTGCAGCCCTCGAGGGCGCGCAGCACGCGCTGGCTGCCTGCCGCCGAAAACAGGGCGGGAAACTCCTCGTCGAAGTACCAGAGCAGGTTGTTTTCGTCCAGGTGGATGCCGTTCCGGCTCAGGCCGCCGGCGTAGCCGTGGAAGCGCCGCACGCCCGTCTGTTCGTCCGACTTAAAAAACCCGGCGATGCGGCGGTGCCCGTTGGCGGCGAGATGGTCCACCAGCATCGCCACGCCCTCGTAGTCGCTCACGCCGATTGTCGGAAAGGAAAAGCCGGACAGGGTGGCGTGGGTCAGGACGCAGGGCAGTTTGGCCTCGATGCGGCGGTAGAGGTCGGCGTTGATCAGCGGCCAGCCCGAACGGGTCGGCTCGATAATCAGCCCGTAGATGTTGGTGGAAAGAAGCTCGGTCAGGACCTGGCGCTCTCTGTCGATCTTGTTGTAGGTGATGCGGTACACCATGGTGTAGTCGTGCTCGAACAGGCATTCGCTGATGCCCATCAGCACTTCGGGGTAGATGTAGTTCGAGCAGCGCGGCAGGACGACGCCGATACTGCGGGAATCCACCGGCTGGCTGGAATTGGGCGAGGTCTGCACCGAGGACGAGACATAGGTGCCGCTCCCCTGGATGCGGACGAGATAGCCCCGCTCGACCAGGAGGCGGATGGCCTGCCGGACGGTGTTCCTGCCCAGCGAATAGCGGATGGCCAGTTCTTCTTCCGTGGGAATCTGTGTGCCTGGCGCACGGATGCCGACTTCGATTTCGTTCCGCAGCCTATCGGCAAGGTGGCGATATTTATAGCCCGACACGAAACACTCCCGGAAGTGAGCCAGACGGCTACCCGGTTTCGCCGCCGGAAGGCGGAGACTGGCTGAACGGCTTTCGCGGCTCCCTCGCATCGCACGCACGCGTTTTGCGAAAGTCCGGACCGCTCTTGCCCCGCCTCCGACGGCGAATCCTGATGGGTATCGGCTCGGTTACTCGGGACGACGATTCGTTCGTCCCGAGTAAACGGCTCCTTGTACCTGGCACGGTCCACCTGCGCGAGACGCGCATGCGCAGGGAACGGGCTTCACGACGCCGCCGGCTTACGCCTGCTGCTTTTCTTCCGCTTCCATCGCCTTCGCCTGTTCGTTGCGTTCCAGGTTGTAGGCGGCACGGCCGCGCATGACGTCGATGTAGACGGCGAGGATGATGACCGCGCCAATCACCACCTGGGTGACGTCCGACTTGGCGCCCAGGAGGTTTAGGCCGTTACGGAGGACGCCGATCATCAGGGCGCCGATCAGCGTGCCCAGGACCGACCCGACGCCGCCGTTGAAGGACGCGCCGCCGATGACGCAGGCGGCGATGGCGTCCATCTCGTACTTGTCCCCCGACAGCGCGTAGGCGGTGGAGATGCGGCCCAGCAGGACGATGCCGGCCAGGGCGGCCATGAAGCCGGATACAATGTAGACGAAGCAGGCCGTCCGGTCAACCTCGATGCCGGACAGCCTGGCCGCTTCGCGGTTGCCGCCCACGGCGTAGATCTGCCTGCCCAGCGTGGTCCGGTTCAGCAGGACCGAGTAGAGGAGGCACATGATGATGACGAGAATGAAGCAGACCGGGAACACCAGATTTGCCCGGCCCAGCCACAGCACCGAGCCGTCGAACCCGGTGATGGGCCGCGCGCCGGTGATGATGAGGCAGATGCCGCGGATGATCATCATCATGCCGAGGGTCGAGACAAACGGGTGGGGCAGCTTGGCCTTGGTGAACAGGAGGCCGTTCACCAGCCCGACCAGCAGGCCGCACGCCAGGCCGATAGGCAGCAGTATCGCCGCGGATTCGATGCCGAACGACTTCATCACCACCGCCATCACGCAGGCCGACAACGCCACCACCGAACCGACCGAAAGATCGATGCCGCCGGTCAGAAGCACGAACAGCATGCCCAAGGCGACCAGCGAGTTGATGGACGACTGGCGCAGGACGTTCATGATGTTGTCGTGGTAGAGAAACCGGTTGGTCACCACCGCGAGAGCGATAATCAGGATCACCAGGGCGATTAACGGGCCGAACCACGCCGGCATCGACTTCTTTTTATTGTTCATTTGACTCCTCCCCAAGCCGCCTTCATGATGTCTTCCTGGTTGAACGTCGGGTCGTCCCGGTCCATTGCGCCGGTGATGCGGCCGCGCCGCATGACGATGACCCGGTCGCACATGCCGAGCAGTTCGGGAAGCTCGGACGAGATCATGATGACGCATTTTCCGTCGGCGATAAGCCGGTTCATGACGTTATAGACTTCGATTTTCGCGCCGACGTCGATGCCGCGCGTCGGCTCGTCGAAAATGTAAATTTCCATTTCGGCGTTGGTCCACTTGCCGATAACCACCTTTTGCTGGTTGCCGCCGCTGAGTTGGCTCACGGTCGAATAGATGGAGGGCGTCTTGATGTTCAGACGCCGCACCGATTCGTTGCTCTTCGCCTCCATGTTGCGGACGTTGAGGAAGCCGCGGCTGCTGTTCGACTCCAGGGTGGCCAGGGAGATGTTTCGTTCCACCGATTGGGCCAGCACCAGTCCCTGGGCCTTCCGGTCCTCGGTGAGGAGGGCGATGCCGTGGCGGATGGCGTCCTTCGGCATGCGGACCGCCACCTTTTGCCCGTTCACGAAAATCTCGCCGCCTTCCACCGGGTCTGCGCCGAAGATGGCGCGGAACAATTCGGTTCGGCCCGCACCCACCAGCCCGGCGAAGCCGAGAATTTCGCCCCGGCGGGCGGTAAAGCTGATGTTTTTGAACCGTCCCCGGCTCGAGAGGTTGCGGACCTCCAGGGCGACCGCGCCCGGCGTCGTCTTCTGCTTGGGGAAGAGGTTGGTCAGGGAGCGGCCGACCATATGGGTGATGAGGTCGTCCTTCGACATCGATGCCATGGGACCGGTGATGATGTGTTTGGCGTCGCGCATCACCGTCACCACGTCGCAGAGTTCGAAGAGTTCCTCGAGGCGGTGGGAGACGTAGAGGATGGCCAGGCCCTTCGCCTTCAGCGAATTGAGGATGGTGAACAGTTCCGCTGCCTCGCGTTCGCCCAGGCTGGAGGTGGGTTCGTCGAGAATAAGCACCTTGGCGTTTTGCAGCACCGCCTTGCCGATTTCCACCATCTGCTGCTGTCCCATGCCGAGAAGGCCGCATTTGACCGTCGGGTCGATGTCCTGGTTCATGGACAGCATGACCTCGCGGGTGCGGGCGTTCATGGACGCATAGTCGAGAAGGCGCGAGCCCTCCTTTCTGGTGAAGTTGCCAAGGAAGAGATTGTCGGCGACAGACATGTCCTTGACGATGTTGAGTTCCTGATAGACGCACGCTATGCCCTGATGCTTGGCGTCCAGCGGGCTTTCGAAAACCGTCTCCTGCCCGTTGACGTAAATGGTGCCGCCGTCCGGCCTGTGGACGCCGGTAAGCACCTTGATGAGGGTCGACTTGCCCGCCCCGTTTTCGCCTATCAATCCGTGTATCTCGCCCGCGTGCAATTGCAGCGACATGTTCTGCAGCGCCGTCACGCCGGGGAAGACCTTGTAGATGCTTTCAAGTTCGGCAACAATGTCACCCACTTTTCAGCTCCTCGTGCTGTGCGGGCGGCGCTGTCGTGCAGCGCCGCCCACGATGGGTTGTGCGTTATTTCTTCAGAAAGCTGGCGGCGTTTTCCTTGGTGATGATGTCGACGCCGGTGTCGTAGTACGTTTCCAGCTTCTTGCCGTCGAAATGATCCTTCGCGTACATGACGGCGTCGTAGCCGATCTTGGACGGACGCTGCGCGCCGGTGAAGGTCATGGTGCCTTCCTGAACCGCTTCGATGATGGCGGTGTTGCCGTCGAAGCCCTGGGTGCGAATCTTGTCGATCGCGCCGGCGTTGATGACGGCCGACATGACGCCGAGCGCCTGCGAGTCGGAGGTGGAGATGATGCCGTGAATGCCGTCGATGCCGTACTTCTGAATCCAGTTTTCGGTCAGGGTGGCGGCGCGGTCGGCCGAGTTGGCGGCGTCCTGGATGTCGATGACGGTGACGCCCGCGCCTTCCATGACGTCGACGAAGCCCTGGGTGCGCTGGTTGTGGTTCTCAGCGCCGAGCACGCCGCGGACGATGGCGACGTTGGAGTTTTTCGGATCGTCGAGGGTAATGAGGAAGTGCTCGGCCATTGTCTTGGCGGCGTTATAGTTGCCGGTGCCGATGGCGAAGAGCATCTTGGGGTAGTTGTCGTAGTCGGAATAGTCGACGAAGATGACCTTGATGCCGCGGCTTACGGCCCTGTCCAGCGGTTCGCGGATCGTGTCCAGGATGGTGGGGGCGATAAGGAGCACGTCGACTTCGCCGGTTATCATGTCTTCAATCATTTCCACCTGACGGGCGGCTTCCGTTTCCGCGTCGGGCGCGGTGGCCATGATCTCGATGCCCAGTTCCTGCGCGGCCTTTTCGGCGCCTTCAATCACGGCGTTCTGGAATTCGTCGAAGGACTTCATGATCACGCCGACTTTCTTGAAGCTTTCGCCGGCCAGAGCGGTATTCGCCGCAAGCAGAATGACGACCATCGCGAATGCGCACGCGGTCTTCCAAATACGGTAATGCATACAGTTCTCCTTAAGCCAAAAAAGGTCTACCTCCCCGAAGGGAGCCGAAAGAATGTCGGTGATGGCGGCGTCAGCGTGGTCAGGAATCTTCGGGTGCCGCGCGGGAATTTCTGCAAACGCTTCAGGAGAGGGGGAAGAACTCCCCGGCGAGGATGATATCCCGGGCCAAGAGCGCAAAGGGATCGCTGTCGAGATCGCTCATGGGGCGGCAGTTGTAGTAGTTTTCGAGGATAAGCCATTCGCTGCAGCGCGTTTCCTTGATGACCTCCGCGGTCTCGCGGAAGTTCGTCTCGCCGCAGCCGAGGAGCGAGGAACTGATGTGGCCGTTGTAGCCGTCCTTCAGGTGGAGCTGCACGACGTGGCGGTGGATTTTCCGCAACACGTCGGGCTGCGAATAGCCTTTGTTGAGGAAGTAGTTCTGGGTGTCGTAGAAGATGCGGAAGTTGTCGCACCCGACTTCCTCGACCATGCGGTCGGTGTCTTCGGGCGAGCAGTCGTTTTCCGACGCGATGATGATGCCGTGTTCTTCCGCCAGGCGGCAGGCCATGCGCAGTTTTTCGCAGGTGTTGCGGAGGGTGGCGTCGTCGGTGATGGCGCCGTTGACGAAGCTGGGAATCTGCACCAGCGGAATTTTCATCGCGGCGGCGGCGGCGACGCCTTTTTTCAGGCATTCGACCGCGATAATGCCGTCGACGCTTTCCATGGGGTTGGACATGCCGTGGTTGTCCATGGAGTTGAGGGCGATGGAGGGGAATTCGATGTTGTGTTTGGCCCCTTCCTCCAGGTATTTGGCTTGGATACGCGGATTGGAGAGGGGAAAGCCCTTCTCGTACTCGCCCAGCAGCAATTCCACGCCGCGCAAACCCATTTCGGCGGCGATGCCCAGTCCGGACGGTCCGGGAAGCGGCAGCGACCATTCACAAATGCCCAGCTTGAAGTTTTGCATGATAAATCCCCGGTTGTGGTGGTGGATTGGGATCAGAGGTCGACAACCACAGTATAAGCGCTGATTTACTGATTGTATGGGAACAAATTGGAATATATTCGTAAAAAAACCATAACAGACACTAATTAAACACGTTAAATTATCCTAAAAAATTTTCGTCATCAACAGTCATGCCTTCTAACAGACATAATGCGTATCAATTCATACCATAGACAATATCGTTTCATACAAAATCGTCGATGCTGTGTCCCACGTGGGCCAGAGAGAAAGCGCCAGCGGCTTTTCGGGCCGCTGGCGTGACGAGATTGTTGGCGTGACAGAGGAGGCGGTTGCTATCGTATGACGGTAAGCAGTTCGTCGCTGCTTTTGCGCCTGGGCATGGCGGGAGCTTCGTCCGGGTAGCCGATGACGACTATCGCCGACACTTTCTGTCCCTCCGGGACCTTCGCCGTCTCGATGACTTTCGCTTCGTCGAAGACGCCCAATATCACCGTGCCCAGCCCTTCCTCGTAGGCCGCGAGGCACAGGGTCTGGGTCGCGATGCCGGCGTCGAAGCTTTCCCAATGCGTGCCCTTGCTGGTCGACGGCGAGCCGTCACGGTCGAATCCGGCACGGGGCGAGACAGTGGTGACCAAGATTACCGTCGGCGCGCCCAGGATGGATTTTTTGTTGAAATCGAAATCCATGACGCACTTTTCCGCCAGCTCCTTTTTCAGCGCTTCGCTGGATATGGCGATATAGCGGGTCGTCTGCGAGTTCTTCCAGCTTGGCGCCAGCGTGGCGACATCAATGATCTTCTTGAGCAGGTCGTCGTCGACCGCCTTGTCCGTGAACTTGCGAATGCTGCGCCGCCCTGCCACGCATTGTTTTAATTCCATCGTCACTCCTTTCCGAGAGAAATGGTAACCGCCTGTACCCGCGCCATCAGCCGCCGTCGGGCGCGGCGCAGAAAATCCGTTCGTCATTGCTGGCGATCAACCGTTCGCCCGGTCCGACCACCATAAATTCCTCCGGCGACCAGCAGCCGGTCAGGAGCGCCTCCAACAGGCGCAGATCCACCGGCATGGCGTGAAACTCCCACCCGCTTCGGTCCGCATGCCGACGCACGGTGTCGCGGTCGGCGGCCCGGCCCGGGTACTCGCTCCATTCGAGGTAAACGGCGCGCTTATAGTTCGCCTTCCACGAATCGACCAGCACCTCGATAAGGTATTCCGCGTTGTCTTCGCCATACTCCTGGACATAGCGGGCGCGCAGCTCGGGGACGGACAAGCGCCGGCCGGCCTCGTCCGTGCCGCCGAAGTCCGCGCCCAGCCCGCCGGCTTCCCAGGCGACGCCGTCGGACCGGTGGAGAAAACCGCGGCTGAACCAATAGGTGCCGGGCTCGGCCGCGTGTTCGGCCATAAAGCGGCGCGTCGAGCCGAGGTAGACCGAAATGCAGTCGTGGACGCGGGGCAGGACGAGGCGGCTGTCGGCCGGCGCCCACAACCCGGTCACGGCATTGCTGCACAGGCCGAACATAAGGAGGACAGCGTCATACCCCATGCCCTCGCACGCGCCGATGCGCCGCTCCAATTCGGCGTTGAGGCGCTCCGGGTGCTGGTGCAGACCCATTTCGAGGAATTCGGCGTCGATACCGTCACCGAGCCCGGCGCGGCCGATCAGCCATTCCACTTCGTCCCGCATCACTTCGCACGACAGCAACTTCCTGCTCGCCATACCCCCTCCTTGCCGTATCATGGGCATTTCCTGCTGCTATTTACCGCAATCGGCGGAAAAAGGCAAAGGGATAGATAAAATGCGGGATCCGGCAAAAAAGCGGTTTGACAAAGGCGAGTTGATAGTATAGTATGAAGGTATGACCAACAGATCATATGCCAGACAGCAGGCTCGACGCCTCCCTGACCCGATACCGCATTAATCCCTACGAGCCGTTCCCGCTCGCCTCCTGTCGGACCGGCTCCACCCCGTTGTTCTACGTTAATGATTTACGCCTCGCGCAGATCCAAGGGGGATTGCGCGCAGGTTGCCTATACCCGGTAGACCATTATCCCTAGGAGTCGCACGATGCTTCGCTCCCTCAATGATGCGAGAAACGCCGTTCTCTTCCCCGCCACCGCCAGCGAATTCGCCAAAGCGGGCGACGCGGTCCTCTACGAAATTACCGCCGCCACCCAGTCTGACAAGGCCGCCGCCGTCCATCTGGCGACCGACCTCGCCCTCGACCTCGGCTCCGCCCTCACCGGATGGGTGTTGGACGACATGGTCGGGAAGAATGCCGTCGCCGCCATGCAGGCGCGCTTCGAAGAGGTGGTCACGGCCAACGCCGACGAGAGCGCCGTCGCGGCCTATACCGCCGAAAAGGAAGCCATCGCCGCCAGCCAGACCTGGAAGATGTGCGAGTACACCCGCGAGGGCAAGCTCTACGACTTCTGGGGCCACGACTACTGCACCGGTATGGATCACTCGCTCCGCCGCGGCGCCCGTTTCGTCACCTCCAACCCGGCCAAGATAAACCTGTTCCGCAAGGAAAACCCGGAACTCTGGGCCAAGCTCCTGGACGAGGCCAAGGCCGAAAATCCGGGCGCGTCGGTCGAGAAGATAATCTCCGCCATGTTCGTAAAGGTTACCGCCATCAACGCCCGCGTCCTGAAGCCCATCTACGACGCCACCGACGGCGGGTTTGGTTTTGTCTGCGTCCAGACCAACCCGAAAAACATCGGCCCCGACGACGACAAAAAGATGGTCGACGAAGTCCTCTACTGGCAGGAAGCGTATGCCAAAGAACTCGGCTATCAGCCGATCAACGTGGTCTACAAGCTGCCCGCCGTCAAGGGTGCGGTCAAGGCCGCCGAGGCGCTGGTCGCCAAGGGCATCCGCATTTGCATGACCCTGAACTTCTCGGTCAGCCAGCACGAAATCTTCGCCGAGATCATCCAGAAGGGCGACAAGCAATGCTTCGTCGTCATCATGGCCGGCTTCCTGGACGACAATGTCGCCAAGGAACTGGAAGCGATGGGGGTCGAAAACCCCAAGCAGTACTCGAAGTGGGCCGGCGTCTCGGTGCTGCGCAAGTCCTACGCCAACCTGCGCGCCAAGGGCCTGAACAAGGCCACCATCATGGCCGCCGCCATTCGCGGACCCTACACCATCGAAGCCTGCCTGACCGATCACGCCGACGCGCCGGTCGTCTTCACCACCATGACCGAGAAGATCAAGGAGTTCGACCAGGAGCCGCGCCCACTCAAGTCGGAGATGGAGGACTCGACCCCCGCCGACGTCATGGAAATCCTGAACAAGTCGACCATCTTCGTCAAGGCCTACAACCGCGACAAGCTGGACATGGACAGCGTCCACGATTTTGTACCGCTTCAGGCCGTCTCGAAGGTGTTTACCGAGGCGTATATGGATATCGAAAAGAGCCTCGCCTAACAGCGTTGTCGAAAAATTACGATCATCCCGGCCGCCCCGAAGTTCGGAGCCGAACAGGGCAGCGGAGGGGACCGCACCCGTTACAGGAGAATGGTATGAAGAAATCCGCGTTGCTCGCACTCGTGTGCCTTTTCGCGCTTGGCTGCGCCGCCTATGCCGCCGACGTCCACATCACCGTCGCTCACGGCGCGACCGAGGACCACTCGAGCCATGAAGGCTGGCTGAAGTTCAAGGAAATCATCGAAACCGAATCGAACGGCGCCATGGAAGTCGAAATCTTCCCGAACCAGCAACTCGGCGGCGACCGCGAAGTGGTCGAAGGCTGCCAGCTCGGCAACGTCCAGGTCGGGCATTCGTCCGGCTCGCCCATCGCGGGCTTTGCCAGCGAGTTCTATGTCCTCGACGCCCCCTTCCTCTTTTCCACCCGCGAGGAGGCCTACGCCACCCTTGACGGCGAACCCGGCAAGATGCTCCTCGCCGCCAAAGATCAACCTCAAGGGCCTCGGCTATACCGAAAACGGCTTCCGCCAGCTCACCGCCAACAAGCCGATCATGAAGCCCGAAGACCTGGCCGGCATCAAGCTCCGCGTCATGGAAAACAAGATTCAGATGGCCACCTGGCGCACTCTCGGCGCGAACCCGACGCCGGTCTCGTTCGGCGAACTGTTCACCGCCCTGCAGCAGCGCACCGTCGACGCCCAGGAAAACCCGTTTGAACTCATCTACACCAACAAGTTCTACGAAGTGCAGAACTACGTCATGACCACCAACCACATCTATACCCCGATGCCGATCTTCATGAACCTCGAGTTCTAAAACGAACTCACCCCCGAACAGCAGGCCATAGTCCACAAGGCCGCCAAGGAGTCCATCGACTTCCAGCGCGGCGTCGCCCGGGCCAACGAGGAAAAGGCCATCGAAGCCATCAAGGGCGGGATCGAAATCATCGACCTGACCCCCGAACAGCGCAAATTGTTCCGCGACAAGATGGGTCCCGTTTACGATATGGTCCGCGCCGAAGTGAAGAACGACCAGATCATGGACGCGTTCCTTAAATAGATTCTTGCCACAGTTGCCATGCCGCCCTGCGCACGCGCGTCGCCGCCGTGCGCGGGGACGGCCGGCGACACCCGGGAAAAAGGGGGTGAAGAGTGAAAGTACTGCAATTTCTCAACAAACGCATCGAGGAAATCATCACCGTCGCCTGCCTCGGCGTGATGACCATTTCCATCGGTTTGCAGGTCTTTATGCGCTATGTGGTGCAAGCCTCCCTGTCCTGGTCGGAGGAATTGGCCCGCTACCTGTTCATCTTCTTCGTCTACGCCGGCATCAGCTACGGCGTCAAAATGAAGCGCCACGTCCGGGTCGAAGCGTTCACCATGTGGCTGTCGCCCCGCAAGCAGGCCATCATCAAGCTGATTTCAGACATCCTGTTCCTCGCCTTCGCCATTTTCATCATCTATTACGGCTTTGTCACCGCCGGACGCATCTTCCGGCTGAACCAGACCTCGCCCGCGCTGGAAATCCGCATGGGCTACGTCTACGGCACCCTGCCGTTCTGCTTTATCCTTGTCGCCATCCGGCTTATTCAGAATCTCTATCATTCGGTCAAGGAACTCGCCTCGACCAGGGAAGGAGGGGAATAGCATGGTAACCACGGCACTGTTCCTGTCCTTCGTCGTTTTTCTCGTCATCAACGTCCCCATCGGCGTGTCGCTCGGCCTCGCGTCGGTCGTCGCCATTCACCTCAGCCCGAGGATGCAGTACACCCACCTCACCCAGAGCCTGGTGACCGCCATCGACTCGTTCCCGCTGATGGCTGTACCGTTCTTCATCCTCGCGGGCGAAATCATGGGCCGGGGCGGCATCTCGCAGCGTCTGCTCGGGACGGCCAGGGCGTTCTTCGGCAACTTCACCGGCGGACTCGGCCTGGTGACGGTCGCGGCGTGCATGTTCTTCGCCGCCATCTCCGGTTCCGGCCCCGCCACCGTCGCGGCCATTGGCTCGCTGATGATTCCGTCGATGATCGAGAAGGGCTATTCGAAGGGATACTCGACCGCCATCGTCGCGGCGTCCGGGTCCATCGGCGTCATCATCCCGCCCAGCATTCCGATGGTGGTGTATTCGGTCGCGGTCGGGACGTCGATCAGCAGCATGTTCATGGCCGGCATCATCCCGGGCGTTATGATCGGGCTGTCCCTGATGATTATGAATTATTTCATTTCAAAGAAAAACGGCTACGGCGGCGAGCGCGAAATCTTCACCACGGCGCAAAAGCTCCGTGTCGCCTGGGATGCGAAGTGGTCGCTCCTCGTGCCGTTCATTATTCTTGGCGGCATCTACGGCGGCATCTTCACCCCCACCGAAGCGGCCGCCGTCGCCGTTATCTACGGCATCGTCGTCGGGCTGTTTGTCTACCGGGACATCAAGTTTCGGGACCTCTACGACATCTTCTGCCAGGCCGGCCTCACCACAGCCACGGCGATGATCATCATGGGCACCGCCGCCATCTTCGGCCGCATTCTCACCATGCTGCAGGTGCCGACCAAGGTCGCCGCCTTTATCACCTCCATGACGGACAGCCAGATCTACATCCTCCTGATGATCAATGTGCTCCTCCTGATCGTCGGCTGCTTCATGGAAACACTGGCGGCAATCCTCATTCTCGCGCCGATTCTCTTGCCTGTCGTCAAGGCGGTCGGGGTCGACCCGATTCACTTCGGCATCGTCATGATCGTCAACCTGGCCATCGGCTTTATCACGCCGCCGCTCGGCGTTAACCTGTTTGTCGCCGCCGGCATCGGTAAGATATCATTGGAGGAGATATGCAAGTCGATCATCGTGCCGCTCCTCGTGATGATCGTCGTACTCCTGTTCATCACCTATGTCCCGGGCCTGTCGTTGTGGATACCGCAGTATTTGACCCGGTAGATTTATTCCTGCCGCCCGGCCTGCCTGCGTGGGCCGGGCCGGGAGAGGAAAACCAATGACGCCCCAACCGAAAATGACGATGGACCCGCTGAAGAAAAAGACGCGGCTGTACGAGGACATCGTCGAACTGTTCAAGAAAAAGATCGAAGACGGCGACCTGCGCGCCGGCGACCGGTTGCCCACCGAGCGCGAACTGGTGGAACAACTGGGCGTCAGCCGCACCTCGGTCCGCGAAGCGTTACGGGCGATGGAACTGGTCGGCCTGATTGAATCGAAGGTCGGCGAAGGCACCTTCATCAAGTCGAGCGGCATCGACGAGGCGATTCTCCGCGTTACCGGCGGCGTGCAGGACGAGCGCCGCGTCCTCGAGATGTACGAGGTGCGGGTGCTGCTGGAGCCCTACGCCGCACGGGTGGCGGCGAGAAAGCGCAGCCAGGCGCAGCTTCGCGACATGCGCCTCGCCATCGAATCGATGCGCGACGAAATCACCAAGGGCGAGCGCGGGCAGCGGGGCGACATCCGCTTCCACGGCAGCATCGCCGAAGCCGCCGGCAACAGCATCCTCATTGGCATCCTGGGCGCGTTTGCCGAGGCGCTCGGATCGTCCATAGCCGTCGCCAATGCCCACGTCCACGCCGCCGACATCATTGCGGAGCACCAGAGGATGTTCGACGCCATCGAGGAACGGGACGAGACCGAGGCGGAACGCCTTATGCACGCCCACATCAAGCGCGCCATCGACCGGACGCGGTTTATCTCCGGCCGGGGCACGGCGCACTAGGAATCAGCCGCGCCCGTTCACGCGGGCGCGGCATTTTGTACAGCGTTTTACGACGCGGAGGATGAGAGCAATGGATTTAATGGAATACAAGGCAAAGGAGTATTTCGACCTGTACCGCATCGCCGGGCCGCGGGGATTTGTCGTCAATTCCCTTGCCGACCTGGACGGGCTGGAGGTCGAATACCCCTGCATGGTCAAGGCCCAGGTGCAAATCGGCGGTCGCGGCAAGGCAGGCGGCATCAAGCCGGCGACGAATACAAGCGAACTCGAAGCGGCCTGCGCGGCCATCCTCGGGATGGACATCAAGGGACACCCGGTCAAGCGCCTCCTCGTCACCCGCCAGGTCGAGGTGGCGTCGGAATGGTATCTGTCCATCGCCCTCGACCGGGTGAAAAAATGCCCGATCGTCATCTTCTCCTCCGTCGGCGGCGTCGACATCGAGGAGACGGCCAAGACCGACCCGGACAAAATTATCCGCGTCACCATAGACCCCATCGTCGGCCTGCGCCCCTACGTGGCGACCTACCTGGTCAGCAAGAGCGGTATCGACGCGTCCTACACCGGCCAGCTTGCCGACATGCTGGATAAACTCTACGCCCTGTTCCGGGAAGGCGATTGCCTGCTGTGCGAAATCAATCCCCTCGCCGTCACCCCGGCGGGCGAGCTGCAGGCGCTGGACGCCAAGGTCACGGTCGACGACGCGGCCCTGTACCGCCACCCCGAACTTATCGAACTCCGCGACGAAATGGAATCGCACCCGCTTATCCTCGAAGCCAGGAAATTCCGCTTCCTCTTCATCCCCTGCGACCCCGATGGGGAGGTCGCCGTCATTTCGAACGGCTCGGGCATGATCATGTCCTGCATCGACGTCCTCAGCAAAAACGGCATGAAGACGGTCGCCGCCCTCGACCTCGGCGGCGGCGCGACCGGCGACCGGGTCAAGGAAGCCATCCGCATCTGCCTGTCGGAACCGAAGACAAAAGCGTTGTTCATCAATATTTTCGGCGGCATCACCCGCTGCGACGAAATCGCCGCCGGCGTCAAGGGCTTTGTCGACGAGTACGGCTCCGACAAGCTGGTGGTCATCCGCTTCGAAGGCACCAACAAGGAAAAAGGCATCGCCGTCCTCGAGTCCATCGGCAAACCGAATGTTGTCTTCGCCGACGGCCTCTACGAAGGAGTTGACGCAATAAAGGAAAGGAGGGCGTCGCTGTGAGCATTCTTGTCGACGAAAACACCCGCCTCATCGTCCAGGGGATTACCGGGCGCGAAGGCTCGTTCCACACCGAACAGATGCTGGAATACGGCACCACGGTCGTCGCGGGCGTCACGCCCGGCAAGGGCGGCCAGAAGATCCACGGCGTGCCGGTGTTTAACACCGTCCGCGAGGCGATTGAAGCAACCGGCGCGAACGCGTCGATTATCTTCGTCCCGGCCAAGTTTACGGCCGAAAGCGCCTACGAGGCAATGGACGCCGATCTGCCGCTCGTCATGACCATCGCCGAGCACGTGCCGGTCCACGACATGATGGGCGTCTATCATACCAGCCTGAAAAGAAGTGCCGCGTCATCGGCCCGAACTCCTTCGGCATCATCTCGCCCGGCAAGGCCAAGGCGGGCTTTATGGCGCACCGTATTTTCTCGCCCGGCAACGTGGGCATCATGTCCCGGTCCGCCACGAACTGCTACGAGACCGTCTTCATGCTCACCCGTGAAGGCATCGGCCAGTCCACCTGCGTCGGCAACGGCGGCGACGCCATTCCCGGCTCCGTCTTTTCCGATATTATTCCGCTCATGAACGAGGACGACGAGACAAAGGCCATCGTCATCATCGGTGAAATCGGCGGCGAGGAAGAAGCCGCAGCCGCCTATATCAAGGACTATGTGAAGAAACCGGTCGTCGCCCTCATTGCCGGCAAAAACGCGCCGCGCGGCCGGAGCATGGGCCATGCCGGCGCCATCATCGGCGCGGACGGCAGCGGCTCGGCGGAAAAGAAGGAAGAAGTCCTGCGCGAGGCCGGCGTCCACATCGCCGAAAGCACGGTCGACATCGTCCGCATCATCAAAAAATTGGGAGTCTGACAATGGACATCAGTCTTGGACTTGGCAAGGAAAAGGTAGCTGTCACGCTGGACGATGCGTCCGTCGCCGCCGTCATCACCCCGAACCCGGTGGAGATGGCGGGCGAACCGGAAAAGCTGGTCGCCGACGCGCTCATGAATCCCATCGCCAGCCCGCGCCTCCGCGATATCGCGAAGCCGGGCGAAAAGGTGGTGATCGTCACGTCCGACATCACCCGCCCCATGCCCAGCAAGGTGGTGCTGCCGTTCATTCTCGACGAATTGACGGCCGCTGGCGTGCCGGACGGCGACATCGAAATCGTTTTCGGCCTCGGCATTCACCGGGGCCACACCGAAGAGGAGAAGCGCGCCCTCGTCGGCGACGCCGTCTACGAGCGGGTGAAATGCACCGATTCCGACCCGGAAAATATCGTCCGCGTCGGTAAAACCGAAAAGAACGGCACGCCGGTTGATGTGTTCACAACCGTTGCGCAGGCCGACCGCCGCATCTGCCTCGGCAACATCGAATACCACTACTTCGCCGGGTACTCCGGCGGCGGCAAGGCGATCATGCCCGGCGTGTGTTCCCGCGATTCCATCCAGGCCAACCATTCGCAGATGGTGCGGGACGGCTCGCGCGCGGGGCAAATAGACGGCAACCCGGTGCGGGAGGATATCGACGCCGCCGCGGCCATGGTCGGCATCGACTTTATCTTGAACGTGGTTCTGGACGAGAAGAAGCGCATCGTCTGCGCCGTCGCCGGCGATTATATCCAGGCCCACCGCGCCGGGGCAAAGTTCCTCGATTCCCTCTACAAGGTCGAAATCGACCAGCCGGCCGACATCGTGCTCGTTTCGTCCGGCGGCTTCCCGAAGGACATCAACCTCTACCAGGCGCAGAAAGCGCTCGACAACGCCAAGAACGCCGTCCGCGACGGCGGCGTGGTTATCCTGGTGGCGTCGTGCAAGGAAGGCTTGGGCGAGGACGTGTTCGAGCGCTGGATGGTCGGGGCGGAAAAGAGCGCCCAGATGATCGACGACATCCAGAAGAATTTCGAACTCGGCGGCCACAAGGCTGCCGCCATCGCCATGGTGCTGGAGCGGGCCGACGTCTATCTCGTCAGCGACATGCCGGCCGACTTTGTGGAATCGATCTTCTTCAAACCGTTCCCCGACGTCGACGCCGCGCTGGCGGCCGCCAGGGCAAAGCTGGGCTGTGACGCGCGCGTCATCGTCATGCCGTACGGCGGGTCCACCCTACCGAGCGTGGGAACGTAAAAAACCATTCGGGTGAGCGAGCGTGCCAGGTAGATGCTCCCATAATCCCCACCCTACCGTCACCCCGGCACAACCACACGACCGTGGCCCGGTTCGCGTTGCACCGCCGGGGTAACGATAGGGGAAAGACGATACGCTTTTACGTAGGACTTTAAAACCGGAGAACAACCATGAAATACACTGATCTGACCGGCAAGGTCGCCGTCGTGACCGGGAGCGCCCGGGGCATCGGCTACGAGAGCGCCAAGATGATGGCCGAGGTCGGCGCGAAGGTGGTGATTTCCGACATCAACGCCGAAGGCGCGGAAAAGACCGCCGCCGCCATGCGCGCCGACGGCCTCGACGCCGTCGCCATCGCCTGCGACGTGTCAAAGGAGGAATCGGTCAAGGCGATGCTGGCGGAAGCGGCGAAGCTGAAGGGCACGATTGACATCCTCGTCAACAACGCCGGCATCCTCGACCCCACCTCCATCCCCGAGATGACGGTGGAGAAGTGGGACCGGATGCTGGCCATCAACCTGCGCGGCGTCCAGCTCTGCTCGCAACACGCCATGCCGCTCATGACCAAGGGCGGCGGCGGCCGCATCATCAACATGTCGTCGCAGGGGGGACAGTTCGGAGGCTTTCTTGCCGGCGTCCACTACACGGCGGCCAAGGGCGGCATTATCGCCCTGACCAAGGCCTATGCCCGCTATTGCGCCGAATTCCAGATCAATGTCAACTGCGTCGCGCCCGGCTTTATGCTGACCGACATGACGAAGGACCGCGAAAACTATCCGGAGATCGTGCCGCTGAAACGGCTCGGCACCGCGCTTGACGCAGCCAAGGCGGTCTTCTTCCTCGCCACCAGCCTGTCCGATTACATCACCGGCGCGACCATCGACGTCAACGGCGGCTACTACATGCGCGCATAGTTCTCCGGAAAAAGGAACCGCATCATGGCCAAGAACTATCTCGAATGGCTGGCGCAGGACACGCCGACGCAGTGGTGGCACGACTCCGGCAGTCCCGACGAAATCGACGCCGCCTTCGCCATCGGCGCGACCGGCGTCACCACCAACCCGGTCCTGACCGCCAACACCTTCAAGGCTCGTCCCGATTTCTGGAATCCCCGCGTCGCCGCCCTCGGCGACGAAATGGAGCCGGACGACCGCGCCGAGGCGCTCCTCAAGCTGGTCGCGACCTACGCGGCCGAACGCTGCCTGCCGATCTACGAAAAGACGAACGGCAAACTCGGCTACGCGCTGGGCCAACTCGACCCCAAGCAGGCGGGGGACGCCGAGGCGATGCTCGCCCAGGCCGAACGGGTCAGGACGTGGGGCAAAAACGTCTGCGTCAAGCTGGCCGCCACCGGCGCCGGCATGGAGGTGGTGGAGAAGATGGCGTCGGAGGGCGTGCCGGTATGCGCCAGCGTCAACATCACCGTGTCGCAGGCCCTCGCCACCGCGCGCGCCTACGAACGCGGCCGCGAAAAAGCGATAAAGAACGGCATCACGCCAGGCCTTTGCATCGTCGTCCAGCAGATGGGCCGCCTCGACGACTATCTCCGCGACGTCGCCAAGGACATGAAGGCGGGCGTGAGCGAATCCGACATCCAGCAGGCGGTCTGGCCGTATGCAAGCGCACCTATGAACTCTTCAAACAGGAAGGCTTCCACTCGGTGATGATGCCCTGCGCCTACCGCTTCCCCCGGCAGATCGCCCAGGTCGCGGGCGGCGACTTTATCCTCACCCTGCCGGTCCGCACCCAACAGATGGCGCTGGAGGCGGATCTGCCGCGCGAATGCCGTATCGACGAGCCGGTCCCGGCCGACGTCATCGCCAGGCTGATGAAGGTCGGCGAATTCGTCCGCGCCTACGAGCCGGACGGTTTGTCGGAACGGGAGTTCATCACCTACGGCGGCGTGCAAAAGGTGCTGAGCCAGTTTGTCGAATCAGGCTGGGCGTTCCTCGAGGAATACGGCTCGACCCGCAAATCGACCCGGTGGACATAATCGTTTGAAGGGGAAATCATGCTGGGAGCATTCTACACCGGCGAAAAACTGCTGGACATCCGCGAGGTCCCGACGCCCGAACCGGGCCCGGGCGAGGTGCAGATCAAGGTCGAGTGCGCCACCATCTGCGGCACCGACGTGCATATCGTGGCTGGCGAATATTTCTCGCGCCCGCCGGTCATTCTCGGCCACGAGTTTTCCGGCACGATAGAAAAATTGGGGGAAGGGGTCACCGCCGCCCGGCTGGGCGATCTGGTGACGGTCGAGCCGCACAAGTATTGCCGCGTCTGCAAATTCTGCAAGACCGGCCGCGAGCACCTCTGCCTCGACAAGCGCGCCTACGGTTCCTACTACAACGGCGGCTTTGCCCAGTATGTCGTGGTGCCGGAAAACACCGTCTATCCCGTCCCCGCGGGCGTGAAGCCGCACGAAGCCGCCCTCACCGAGGTGCTGGCCTGCTGCATTCGCGGCATCGACCGCTCCGGCATTCGCCAAGGAGACATCGTCGCCATCCTTGGCTGCAGTTCGGTCGGGATGCTGTTCGTCAAGCTGGCGCGCCGCGCCGGTGCGGCGCAGATCATCGTCTCGGAACCGAGCCAGGAACGCCGCGACGCCAGCCTCGCCTTCGGCGCCGACCGGGCGGTGCATCCGCAGGACGTGCCCGATACATTGAGGGAACTGACCGGCGGCCTTGGTCCCGACGTGGTTATCGAGTGTTCCGGCGTGCCTGCCGTCACCGAGCAGGCTATCGAGATGGCGGGGCGGGGCGCGAGCGTGGTCGTCTTCGGCGTTGCGCCTCCGGGCAAGAGGGTGTCGATCGAGCCGAACCAGATATTCCTGAAGGAACTGACCATCCTCGGCTCGACCATCAATCCCTTTACCCATTACCGCGCCGTCGAGATGCTGCCGACGTTGGAT
Source organism: Planctomycetaceae bacterium (assembly GCA_021203245.1). Lineage (GTDB taxonomy): Bacteria > Planctomycetota > SZUA-567 > SZUA-567 > SZUA-567 > JAJBSZ01. The sequence continues at coordinate 51,398 of JAJQBO010000092.1, read as the reverse complement.
ATAGGCAACCTTGTCACCCACCGTTTCCCGCTGGCCGAGGCGAACGAAGCGCTCGATCTCGCGACCAGGGGCATCGGCTTCAAGATTGCGATTGAACCGAATGCGGAGTAAGGATACGGAGTTCTGTCCCGGCGTTGCCCCCGCTCGCACGAGCGGGGGTTTATTTATTGGATAACGCCACCACCTCAACTCACCCCGTCATTCCCGCGCACGCGGAAATCCAGCGGGCGGTGGAAAAGGAACGATTGGTTCTCACTGATGCGGCTGCGCGAAGAGATTTTGGGTATGTACCACCGTTCCTTCGCTGCGCTGTCCACTGGGCTCCCGCGTTCGCGGGGGTGACGGCGTTTGAGGGGGGCAATTCAAACATCGCTGAAATCGCTGTCGAAGAGATTGTTCAGTTGTTCCTGGGTCTTTTCCAAATCCTCGCGGGTCGCCTCGGGAGAGACGATTTCCAGCGTCTTTTCGTGGCGTCTGTCATAGACCACCAGCCGGTCGCCCGCGTCGGTGCGGCTCATGTCTTCGAGGCGGAGGCGGCGGCGGCGGACAAGCACCAGCGCGATGACGTAGCGGAGGAGCCGTTTGCCGCGTTCCTCCGAGTCGCCGAGGGCGTCGAAGAAATCGAGCATGCGGTCGTAATCGACAGGCGGACGCTTGTCGGCCTTGGGCGAGTAGCCCTTGTTTTTCCAGTAGGAAAAGAATTCGCCCGTGTCCACTTCCGGCCACGCTTCGGCCGAGTAGTCGCGCCGAATCCAGCCCTCGTCGTCCGTTTCCAACAGGGCGGAATAATAGGGAACCTCGGGCGGAATCTCCTCGCCCGTTTTGGCGCAGGTCCGGGTGCTGCGACCGATATGCCATGCTTCAGCCACGCATTATCCCCTTGTCTGGAAAATTCGCTGGTTGGTGCCGCTGCCGTCCTTGGCGATCGGCACGCGGAGTTGTCTGCCGCAGCGCGGGCAGCCGCCTACGTAGGCGTCGCCCGTCTTGTTCTTGTAGATGTACCCGTAGACGTTGCAGCAACGAAAGTGAATGCCCAAATTGGGCCGCCGCTGACCGGGCCTGGTGGGTGATTCGTCCATTTCCAGCCTCCAGCAGAATTCCAGTATACCCCTTTTACTTATCTGTCATAGTCGGGGCGCTTGTCCGGCCAATAGATTTCCGCGAAGGCGCTGTGGTCGTGGATGCTTTCCAGCGTCTCGACCCGCACATGCAGCCAGGCGATGCGGCTGTCGTCCCGCAGGCCGGCCGCAACCTGGCGGACGACATCCTCCACGAACGCCGGGTTGTCGTAGGCGCGCATGGTGAGGTTGCGCTCGTCTTCCCGCTTCAGCAGCGGATAGACAGGCGCCGAGCCGGCCCCTTCCGCCACTTCGATCAGTTCCTCTATCCACACCATCCGGGGCAGGCCGCTCGGGCCGCGGCTGGCCCGCACCTCGATATCGACATAGCCGCGCTGGTTGTGCGCGCCGTAGTCGGAAATCGCCTTCGAGCAGGGGCACAGGGTGGTGACGGGGACCCGCACAGCGACCACGAAGTCGTCGCCGTCGGGGCTGACCTCGGCCACGTAGCGGCAGTCGTAGGACATCAGTGACTTCTGCTGCGACACCGGCGCGGTCTTTTCGACAAAATACGGAAGCGCCACCTCGATGCGCGCCCGTTCCGCCTCCAGCTTGGTCCGGAGCGAGGAGATGATCTCCGGCAGGGTCTCCATGTCGATCTGGCGATGGTGCAGGTGGACCACCTCGATAAACCGCGACATGTGGGTCCCTTTGAAGTGGTGCGGCAACGACACGGACAGGGTCATGTCGGCGACGGTGGACTGGCGCTGCCGGGTGCGGTCGCGGACGGTTATGGGATAGCGAAGCCCCGACACGCCGACGAGATCGATCGGCTGTTCGCGGCTATCGGACTGGTTTTGGACGTCTTCCATGCTGCCTTCGCTTTTTTACCTGGACCCACCGTGACGTGGGCAACGAACAACGGCCGGCGCGGAATCCGCCGGCCGCCCTAAAAAGGTATCATCGCAAAAACGCGGCCCGGGATCAATCACCCTTTTATCGCCTCGTCGATGCGCCGCGCCACGGCGTCGTCGGAAAATCCCAAAAGCGTGCCCGCGACCCGTATCCGCACCCCGGCCTCGCCGTCCATGATGCCGGTCGGGTCGCGGCGAATCAACCGCCGCAGCGGCGCGCCGAGAAAGTCCCAATAGGCGATGCCGAGGGCCACCATGCCGCGCGGCTCCAGCCGCAACCGCTGTGCATAGCTGAGGAGTTCGGTAAACGGTATCTGCGTCAGGGCCGCAGCCGCGACGCCGTTTCCCGCCAGCAGCCGCTGCCGCAGTTTTGCAAGGCCAATGCCGAGGGCCTGGGCAAAGCCGCCCGCGGCCGGATAGCGGAGTGCGTGGTTGGCCGCCGCCGTCGGGGCGAGCCAGGCGCGGCCGTCGTTCAGGTCGCGCGTCCGCAGGCCGTCCAGCCAGCCCGCCTCGCCCACGCCGCCGTACCAGCGCAGGAGTTCGAGCCCGATGGCGTATACGGCCCGATAGGGAGCGTCGAGGGAGGGATTGAGGCCCAAATCCACCGCCGCGCCGCGCGGTTTTTCGACAGCTTCGGCCGCGTCGTCGCCGAATTCCATGGCCGCCGCCGCCTCGTACACAGCGCCAATCATCCGCAGTTCGAACGAGCCGACGACGGTACGGGTCAGGTATTCGGGCGCGCGCGCGCCGTGCTTGTTGGCCCGGTCCAGGAACGGCACCGATCGCATGCCCATCTTGACCGTTTCGGCGAGAAGGGTGTTTTCGGCCTCTTGCGCCGAGGTCCGGTAGATCATGGCCCGCACCGCCTCGGGGAAGCGGTCGAAGCGGACGAGGATATCGCCCAATTTTTCCATCACCTCTTCGCGGTTCAGGTCCTTGAAGGCGTTGGGGATCTCCTGCAGCCAGGTGAAATCCTCGTCCGCCTTGAAGGGGATGTCGCCCTGTTCGCGGTAGGGGTCGCCCTGCACCTCTTCGTAGCCGTGCAGGCCGATAGCGGTGTTGTCGCCGTCGTCCAGGCGCACCAGCCACGAGGCGCGGATAAAGCGGTCGAGCCGTTCGTCGTGGCAGACAAACGATCCCCACGAGACGTGGTTGCCGGTCGAATCGGCGTAATTGACCGTCTCCGTCTTGTCGACCAGCTTCCACGACAAACAGTCGAGCGGAAAGTTCGCCGTCAGGCACACCGCCATGGCGGCGGCGAGCTCGCGGTTGTCGTGGCGGCCTGGCACGGCCAACTGGCGAAACACCGCCTTGCCGTCCGGGTAGCGGCGGATGTTCGGGACCGCGTCGGCGAGGCGGTCCTCCAGAAGGTCGAGAAGGTTTTCGTCGTGCAGGGGCTGGATGAGTTCTGCCGCCCGGAGGGCGTAACGCATGTTCTGCACCGGTTCGAGGCCGGATATCTCGTCGAAAAACCACCCGCAGGAGGTATACATCAGCATCGCCATGTGCTCGGCCTCGAGCACCCGCCACAACCGCTCGACTTCGTCGCGGTCCAGGCGGCGCTGGGCGTGCGTATCGAGAAAGGCGCGCCGCGACGCCAGGCCGGGGTCGAGGACGATGGTGATATAATCCACCAGCGCGTCGTCGGCGTCCCAGACCAGATGCCCGAGTTCGCGCCGCGCGACAAAACGCACCCGGTCGCGCAGGCTGTCGAAGGCGTCGCGGAGCGGTTCGCGCCAGGCCTGGTTCCAGCCGGGCGGCGTGGGCGGACGGCAGCCGCAGTCGCGGTACCAGCGGCCGACGCCGTGGCCGCAGGACCAGCTTGAGCCGCGCTTGTCCTCGCCGTTCCACAGCTTAACCTCCCAATCCGGCGGATTGTCGCGGATGAATTCATAGGCCGACACCACCTTCAGCCCAAGTTTGGGGGCGATGTCGTGGAAGAGCCGCGACAAGGCCTCTTCGCCGCGCTTTTCGTGGTGGCCGTAGATTTCGCCGTCGGTGACGATGGAGACGAGCTGCGCCCCGTCGTACTCGGGGAGATAGCAGTGCTCGAGTTCGCGCGCGAGATCGTCCGGGCGGTTGAGGATGTGATCGAACGAGACCTTGAGGTTGAGGCCGGGCGTGTAAAAGACGACGTCCAGGAATCTGTCGAAATGGGTGCGGCCGCCGCCGTCGAGGTCGAACAGGCGGTAGGCGCGGCGGGTGTCGATAGAGCCCATCGACGCCTCGCGCCAGTCCATTTCGCCGAACGGCCGCGCCTTGGACGCCTGATGGGGCGAGAGGATGACGAAGCGGATGCGGTGGTCGATGAGGGTGCGCACCGTCTCCGCGTCGATGCCGCATTCGGAGAGCCACATGCCTTCGGGATAAAAGCCGAAGCGGGCGTGGAACTCCCGCAGTCCCCACAGGACCTGGGTGTGGCGGTCCCGCGCGTCGGCGAGGGGCAGCATCATATGGCTGTACACCTGGGCCATGGCGAAGGTGCGGTCGATATGGGTGGCGTCGGCCAGATGCCGGATACACTCCGGGTGCGCTTCACGGAGCCAGGACATCAGGGTCGGCCCGAAGTTGAAGGAGGTATGGGCGTAGTTATTGTAGAGATCGTCGATTTCGCCCGCCGCGTTGTACAGGCGCGAGCGCGCCATGGGGATATAGCATTCGTCGGCGATGCGGCGGTTCCAGTTTTCCCACGGTGCGGCCGAGGGCTGCGGATCGATTTTGCCAGTCCAGGGATTTTCGCGCGGAGGCTGGTAGAAGTGGCCGTGGACGAGGAGACAGCGATCACCCGTAGGCATATCAGACCTCCCTTGGCGATGGTGGAAAAAGGTACCATTGGCGCTTATTTAAACCAACCTCTCACCTCCCCGAAACGTCACTCCGGCGTACGGACCTCCACCAGCGAAAAAAGCGGGCGGTTCGGCCGGGGTGACGTATGGGGGAGGCTGGTGCGTTATTCCCTAAGCCCCTTTATGCCTCGCCCGTCACCCGCTGTATTTCCGCCAGCACCCGTGCCGGTTCAATCGCCTCCAACGCCGCCTGCGCCGCCTTGCGCGCTGCCGGGGTGGACAGTTTGACATCCACCGCCTCGCCATCGCCAACGCAGACGACGCGCCGGCCGCCGGCCCTGGTGCGGGTGGGGTTGGTGATGCCGAAGATGACGACGGTCGGCACGCCGAGCGCGCCCGCCACGTGCGCGCCGCCGGAATCGCCGCCGACGAACAGCGACGCGCCAGCCAGCAGCCCGGCAAAGGCGTCGAGGCTGGTCTGGCCGGCCAGATTGACCGCGCCGCGAATCCCTTCGGTAACCGCCGCGCAGACATCGGCCTGTTTGGCCGACCCGGTGACGACGACCGCCATGCCTTGCTTGACCAATGCCGACGCCAGGTCGCGGTAATGGCGGACCGGCCAGTCCTTCACCGGCCCGTAGGCGCTGGCCGGCGCGAAGACGGCGTAGCGTTCCGACACGCCAAGCTGCACCAGGAGCGATTCCGCTTCGCGGCGCGCCTCGTCACCGACACGGATGGTCGGGGTCATATAGTCGGTCAGCGGTTCGGTGTGGCGTTCGGTCGCGGCTTCGTTTTCGAACACCACCGCTTCGGCGAACTTTGCGAGCCACAGGTAATAGCGGACAAAGTGCCACGACGATTCGACTCCGCCGCACGGCACCGGGTAGGTGAGGAACAGGCGGCGGCAGTCGCGGTTATAGCCGATGCGGATATTCGCGCCGAGACGCCACAGCCAGGCCGCCGTCGAAACGGAGTTGGTCAGGAGCAGCCCGACGTCGATGCCGCCCGGCACGCCGCCGTCACGGAGAAACCGCCGCGTCGCCGTCATGCCCTTGACCAGGTTGCCGACGCCGCTGTCCGGTGCGGGGACGAATCCGCTCACGCCCGGCTGGGCCAGGAAGAAATTGCGGAAGCCCTCGCGACCACCCAAATATATCCGCGCTTCCGGCAGGGTCTCGACGAGGTGTCGCACCGCCGGCATGGCCATGACGCAGTCGCCCAGCCAGTTCGGCATGCGCAGGAGCAGGTTGAATCGCTTGTCCGTCGGTTTTGTATCGGGATACATGGCCCGTTTCGAGATACCTTATTGAAGAAAAAGCTTTCTAAAGCGACTCACATAAGGCATCGACATCACAACTGACGATGCGGTCGAGATTGCGGCTGATTTTATCTACAGGCCAATCCCACCAAGCCAGCGCCTCCAGTTTTTCGATGGTGGCGGCATTAAAGCGCGTCTTTATGGGGCGGGCCGGGTTACCGCCCATAATCGTGTACGGAGGCACGTCGGAAGTCACCACAGATTGTGCGGCGATTATCGCTCCGTTGCCGATTGTGACACCCGGCATGATTAGCGACTCGTACCCAAGCCAGACGTCGTTGCCAATAACCGTGTCCCCTTTGTAAGGAAGGTCGCCCTTGCCGGGCATGACCTTTTCCCATCCGTTGCCGAAAATCTGAAAGGGGAAAGTTGATATGGCAGCCAATTTATGATTGGCGCCATTCATAATAAAACGCACTCCTTTTGCCAGGGCGCAAAACTTGCCGATGATGAGCCGGTCGCCGATAAACGGAAAAAGATAGAGGACATTCCTCTCGAAATCCTCCGAATCGTCCGGATCGTCATAATAGGTGTAGTCCCCGACGACAATTTGGGGATTGGTCACCGTATTTTTAATAAAACAAACCTGAGGAAAGCCCACCATTGGATGCCTGGTATCCGGATTGGGACCGTTCATGCGCTTTCCTTCACTTGACCGCCCATTCAGCGCCGTGTGGCGCTTGCCTAGGCTCCCTCGACCGTGCCGCGCAGCTTGTCGATGTGCGGCTGAATGGTCGCGTCGTCGTATTTGGGGAAAAGGACCTCCGGGTCGCCCAGCGGTTCGCCGCCCTTCAGGCGGCTTGGCGCGTTCCAGTCGCCGTGGGTCAGGGGCGGCAGGTTCATGAACTCGCGCACCTTCGCGGCCGCGCCGGGCATGAACGGCGACATGAAGACGGACAGCGCTTCCACTATCTTGACCCCGACGAACATGGTGCGGGCGCAGGCGGCCATGTCGGTCTTCCGCGACTTCCACGGTTCTTCTTCGGCAAAGTACTGGTTGCCGCGCTGCGACAGCCGCATCAGCCGTTCCAATGCCGCCTTGAAGTGGAACTCGTCCAGCAGCTCGGCCAGTTCGGCGCGCGCGACCTCAATCTCCTGCAAAACGGCCTGGCCGGCTTCGGTGGGCTGGTCGATTTCCGGAACTTTGCCGTCGAAATACTTTTTGCAGAACGACAGGTTCCGCTGGATAAAGTTGCCGAGGTTGTCGGCCAGTTCGCCGTTGTTGTGCTGCTGGAACTGCTTCCACGAGAAATCGGCGTCCGAGTTCTCCGGCGCGATGGCGGTCAGGTAATAGCGGAGCGGATCGGCCGGGAAGGCCTGGAGGTATTCGTCGACCCAGACGGCGTAGTCGCGCGAGGTGGAAATTTTGTCGCCCTCGAGGTTCAGGAATTCATTGACGACGACGGCGTCGGCGAGGCGGTAGTCGCCGTGGGCCATCAGCATGCCGGGGAAGATGACGGTATGGAAAACGGTGTTGTCCTTGCCGATGAAGTGGACGAGGCCGGTCTCCGGGTTTTGCCAGAAGTCCTTCCATTCGTCCAGCTTGCCCATGGCTTCGAAATATTCCTGACTGAAGGTGATATAGCCGATAGGCGCATCGAACCAGACGTAGAGGACTTTTCCTTCGCCGCCCGGCAGCGGCACCGGCACGCCCCACTCCATGTCGCGGGTGATGCCGCGTTCCTTGAGGCCCTGGTCGATGAGGCCGTAGGAGAAGCGCTTGACCGATTCGCGCCATTCCGAGTGGGAGTCGAGGTATTCCCGGAGCGCCTGCGAAAAGCTGTCGAGGCGGAAATACCAGTGGTCGGTGGATCGGACCTCGATATGACCGCGCGATTCGCGGCCCAGCGTCTTGCAGACCATGCATTCGGGTTCGATCAGCTTGGTCGCGTCCACCGGCCTGCCGCATTTTTCGCACTGGTCGCCGCGCGCGCCCGGCGCTTTACAGTCGGCGTAATAGCAGATGCCCTCGATGTAGCGGTCGGGCAGGAAGCGCTCGCAGACGGTGCAATAGACCTGTTCGCCGGTTTTGCGGACGACGTGGCCGCGCTCGTAGAGACGGAGGAAAAAGTCCTGCGCCACCTGGTCGTGGCGCGGGGTGTGGGTGCGGCCGTAGATGGAGAAATCGACATTCAACCCGTTGAAGGCGTTCATGATGGAGTTGGTGTAGCGGTCAACGATATCCTGCGGGGTGACGCCTTCCTTCATGGCGCTGAAGGTGATGGGCACGCCGTTTTCGTCGGAGCCGCAGACGAAGTGCACCTCCTTGCCGCGCAGCTTGAGATAGCGGACCGCGATGTCGGCCGGCAGGTAGGCGCCGGCGACATGGCCGATATGGAGCCGGCCGTTGGCATAGGGCAGGGCGGCGGTGATAAGGATTCGCTGTTTGTCTTTCAAGTCCACGTAAGGAACTCCTTCGCTGGGTGGATGGGCTACGGTTTCCGTTTGTGACATCTTAGCATATTTTGCTATGATATGACAAGGGGGCGCAATGCGGTCGGGCGGAGGATGGGTGTGGCGGATTTTTCCGAATCGGTGAGGGATGCCATCTGGACGGCGGCGCACACGACGCCGGCCGTGGATGTGCGCGTCTTCGCCGACGCGCCCGCCGCCGAATCGCCCGCCCTTTCCGGCATCGACGCGCTCCTTACCACCCCCGAAATCCTGGCCGAATTTTTCCGCCGCCGCGCCCTCAACCTCTGTCTGCCCGGCGTCGACCGCCGCTGCAGCCCGGAGATGGACGGATCGATCCTCTCCCTTGCCCCGGCCGAACTGGCCGATATCATCTGGCTGCAACTGTTTGTCGATCATTCGCCGGTCAGCGAGGCGGCCCGCATTGTCCTGACCACGCTGGAGATGTTCGGCCTCGACGTCGCGTCCGGCGATCTCCGCCTGCTGCGGGAGCAGTACGCCGCCATCCCGGCCACTGAACGGCTGGAAAAGGTCCTCGCCCTCGCCAACCTCGAAATGGCCCTCTACCCGGTCGAAAGCCTGTCGGTGGCCGACCACCTCGCCGGACCGGCGCGGCATCCCGCTTTTCACCCGGTTCTGTGCCTGTCCGAACTCCTCGGCGACTGGAAGGAGAGCGCCAAGGCCCTCCGGCTCCAGGGATTTGGCCTCAAAGCCAAGGTGGACGAGTTCACCCCGCTGGAACTTCGCCGCCACCTCCTCGGCGAAATAGACCGGCTGCAGCCGGTCGCCGTGGCGTTCGACTGGCCGGCTAAGGATCACCTCCCGGGCGACCCAGGGGTCGGGCGGCTGGTGCGGGAATCGGTCCTGCCGCTGTGCCGCGACTGCAACCTTCCGTTTTTCCTCGCCACCGGCGACGCGCGCGTCGACGACCTGTCCGTCCTGTGGCGGGACTTCCCCGAGGTGCGGTTCCTTGTCTTCCCCGGCCGGGAGAGCGAATTCGCGGCAGCGGTGTTTTCCGCCTCCCGGAGCCGCAACATGCTCCTGTGCGGACCGGACCAGCCTCTTTCCTATCCCCGTATCATGGAAGGCTATACCTGCATGCGGCTGGAAAATTTGGGCAGCGGCTTCCACGCCTGCCATTCCGGCGCCGACGCGGCCGAGGAGATGGTCGGCTGCTGGGCCCATGCGCGCTGGGTCCTTGGCCAGGCGCTTCTGCGTCACTACGGCGATCTCTACCGCACCGGCTGGCGGTTCTGCGAAGACGATATCCGCCAGGTCGCAACCGGCATTCTTGGCGGCAATGTGCGCTCCTTTTTGCGCTTGTAAGTGGTTCGGAAACGTCACATACGCGCCAACCTCCCTCAAGTCGTCACCCCGGCGTGCTAACCTGTGCCGTGAAAATAACGGGGGGTTGTGCCGGAGCAGCCGGAAAAACATTCGCTGCAATATGGTTGCACTAAAACCAGGCTGGAGCCAATCGCGACCCCGATTGCCCCGGCACAACCACACGCCCCTCGCCCGGTTCCTCGCTTCACCGCCGGGGTGACGACAGGGTAGGAATGGACCGGGTTGCATAGAGGCACCCCAATGCGTACACTAAAAGTGGAAACATACCTCCCGCCCGCAGCCGCGAAAGGATGTCCATGCACAAATTCTTCGTCCTCGACACCAATGTCCTCCTCCATACCAGTCGCGCCATCGAGGCATTTGCCGACAACACCGTCGTCCTGCCCATGACCGTTATCGAGGAACTCGACAAGTTCAAGACCAAATCCGACGAACTGGGCCGCAACGCCCGCGCCGTCATCCGCTATATCGACCGGGTGCGGATGGAGGAGGAGGCCTATGCCAGAAACGAGGGCAGGGAGCCGGAAATCCTCACCGAAGGCATTACCCACAACGAAGCCGGCGGCAAAATCATGATAATGGAGGACGATCAGCTCGAGCCGGTCGCCGGCCTCGAGCGGGACATGCCGGACAACCGCATCCTCCGCGTCGCCGTCCATCTCTCTGTCGCCAACCCCGACACCACGGTTCTCCTCGTCTCCAAGGACCTCAATCTCCGCGTCAAGGCGGCGGTGGTCGGCATCGAGCCGGTGGATTGGGAGGAGGACAAGGTCAACGCCGACGAAATGTACTGCGGCTTCCGCGAGATGACGGTTCCCGCCGAGGCTATCGACACCCTGTATAAAGAGGGCAGTCTGGCCATGCCCGGCATGGATCTCCAGCCGAACGAGTTTGTCGTCCTCTCCGGAGCCGAGAACCCGAGCCAGGGCGCGATCGGCAGGGCGAGCGATTTCAACGAAGTCACGTCCGTCAATGCGAAGTCGGCCGGGATGAAGATTTACGGCATTTCCGGCCGGTCGGTCGAGCAGCGGATAGCCATTCAACTCCTTATGGACCCCACGGTCAAACTCGTGACCCTGGTGGGCTCGGCCGGCACCGGCAAGACCCTTCTCGCGCTCGCGGCCGGCCTGGAGGCCCTGCGCGTCGACGACCTCGCCCTCAAGGCGGGGAACGATATCCAGTACGGGTATGAAAAAATCCTCGTCACCCGCCCCATCATCCCCATGGGCAAGGATCTCGGCTACCTGCCCGGGTCCAAGGACAAGAAGATGTCCAGTTGGATGCAGCCGGTATTCGACAACCTGTCCTTTCTCATGCATGTGGGTCCGGGAGGCGGCAAGCAGACGGTCGGCAAGGCGGCGAACCGGAAGGTGCAGGAACTGCTGGTAGACGATCTCCTGGAAATGGAAGCCCTGACCTATATTCGCGGCCGATCCATCGCCAAACAGTACATCGTCGTGGACGAAGCCCAGAATCTCACCCCGCACGAGGTCAAAACCATTGTCAGCCGGGCCGGCGACGGCACCAAAATTGTCCTGACAGGCGACCCCTACCAGATCGACAACCCCTATCTCGACCAATCGTCCAACGGCCTCGTCTATTGCGCCGAACGCATGAAACATCTGCGCCTTTTCGGCCATGTGGTGCTGAAAAAAGCCGAACGCTCGGAGCTTGCGGCCGCCGCGGCGGCGAATCTGTAGGGCGGAAGCGGGCGGCGGCGAGGCGGCGTCGCGCTCTTTTTCCTTACACTGTCTTTACACAGACTCTGTCTCCGGGTATGTATAGACACCATAGGGGTCAATTTTTGGGAGACGGCGTATAGAACACCTCTTTTGCGGGAGATAAAGCATGAAGAACGTGGAAATGTCGGTCGAGGGCGACATCCTCACCATCAAGGTGGACCTGACCAAGGAATTCGGGCCCTCCTCGTCGGGAAAAACAATCATCATTGCCTCAACCGAAGGCAATCAGGCGATTCCCGAACGCGAAGAAAAGGTGGGGCTCAACGTTTATCGCAAGGCCTGACCCCTTTCACCATTCCCTGGCGCTGCTGTATCGGGATGACCTCAGCCGGGTCATCCCGATGCGATATGGACGCTTCACGGCAAAACAGGCACAACCACTGCAACCCAGAGAGGAGACTCGTCATGGCTTTTCCCCGATTGGCCGGAGTTATTCTCCACCCAACTTCCCTGCCGGGTGGACACGGGGTGGGAGACTTGGGCCGGAGCGCCCGCGATTTTGCCGATTTTCTTCATAAAGCGGGGATAGGCATCTGGCAGGTGCTGCCCCTTGGCCCCACCGGCGCGGCCAACAGCCCCTACCAGACCACCTCGAGCTACGCCGGGAACCCGCTCCTGCTATCTCTCGACAACCTGGTCGAACTGGAGCTGCTTGAACCGGAGGATCTCCATAACGCCCCGAGAAACGGTAAATACGCCGATTTCGACCATGCTCGTGATTTCAAGGAGCACGCTTTCCGCAAGGCCCTGGACCGTTTCCAGGACGCTCGCGGCAGCGCCGAACTGGCGCGGGAATTCGAACTGTTCTGCAAACTCTACGACAAGGAATGGCTCGATAATTTCGCCCTGTTCATGGCGATCAAGGATTTCTACAAAGGCACGCCCTGGTACGAATGGAAAGATCTCGAGGCGCGCCGCCATACCCCGGAGGGTGTGGAAAAGTATCACAAGATCCTTTCGCATGAGGTCCGTTATCACAAATTCCTCCAATTCCTCTTTTTCCGCCAGTGGATGGAACTCAAGCGGTACCTCGCCGACAAGAACATCAAACTGATGGGCGACGTGCCGATCTACTGCGCTCACGACTCGGCCGACATCTGGGGCGAGCCCGAATTCTTTATGCTGGACGACGACGGCAGGGCAGAGTTCCAGGCCGGCGTGCCGCCGGACTACTTCAGTGCCACCGGCCAGTTATGGGGCAATCCGCTCTATAACTGGAAAGCCATGGCCGACGACGGCTACCGCTGGTGGGTGCGCCGGGTCAAGGCCACGCTGGCGATGGTGGATATGCTGCGTATCGATCATTTCCGGGGTTTCCAGGCCTATTGGGCGGTGGACAAGGGCGAGGAGACGGCCATCAAGGGCCGCTGGGTCGAAGGACCGGGCCAGGCGTTGTTCGATGTCTTTAAACGCGAACTCGGCGACAACCTGCCTATTCTGGCCGAGGATTTGGGGGTTATCACCCCCGCCGTCGACAGGTTGCGGGTGGACAACGGGTTGCCGGGGATGAAGGTCTTGCATTTCGCCTTTTCGGACGGGGCCGAGGCCTACTTGCCCCACACCTACGAGTCCAACACCGTGTGCTATGTGGCGACCCACGACAACGACACCACCTTGGGGTGGTATCAGGCCGAGGGGCCGGATTACGAGCACATGGACCGGGGCGGGCTGGAGGCGGAACGGGACAAGGCGAGGCGCTATCTCGGCCGCGACGGTTCCGGCATGCCGTGGGACCTGATGCGGCTGGCGTTCGCGTCGGTAGCCGATACCGCCATGGTGCTGATGCAGGACATCCTGTTCCTGGACAACAGTTGCCGGATGAACCGCCCCGGCCTGGGTGAAAACCAATGGCGCTGGCGGCTCCTGCCCGATCAGTTGCGGGATGCGCCCTGGGGCGGCGTCCGCGAATTGGTCTACCTGTTCGGCCGCGAGCCGGACAAGCCGGTCAAGGAAAAGGTTTCTGACGTCAGGACCCAGAAAGTATAGGGGGTTATCGTGCGTTTCCAGAATGTTACGGTAGCGGGTGCCGCCCTTGTCAAGCCGCCCCGGGTGGTCTCGAGCCTGGAAGTGGAGGCACGCCTCGCCCCGGTGTACGACCGGCTGCGGCTCTCGGCCGGCCGGCTCGAACTCATGACCGGCATCCGCGAGCGCCGCTTCTGGCAGCCCGGGACCCGGTCGTCGACCGTTGCCGCCGAGGCCGGACGGCAGGTCCTGGGGGACTTTCCTCCGGAAAAAGTGGGCTGCCTTATCCACGCCTCGGTGTGCCGCGATTTCCTCGAGCCGGCGACGGCGTCGGTGGTTCACGAAGCCTTGGGCCTGCCCGAGACCTGCGCCATCTTCGACCTGTCCAACGCCTGCCTGGGCGTTCTCAATGCTATGGCGCAGATCGCCACCATGATCGACGCCGGGCAGATTGAAGCCGGCTTGGCGGTTTCGGGCGAAATCGCCGAACCGCTGCACGAGGCGACCATCGCCTCGCTCCTGAACAACCGCAAGCCGGACAAGCGCCATCTCAAGGGCCAATTCGCCAGTTTGACTATCGGCTCGGCCGCCGCCGCAGTGTTGCTGGTCCGCAAGGGCCTTGCCCCCGGGCCGCGCCTTCTTGGCGGGGCGGTCGGGACAGACACGTCGGCCAACCACCTTTGTAAAGCCGACCCGGGCGACATGACCCCCGACGGGCCAATCATGAACACCGACTCCGAAGGCCTTATGCACGCCGGTATCGCCCTCGCGGCCCGCACCTGGGGCAGGGCCAAGGCGGAGTTGGATTGGAACGACGATACCCCGGCCCACATCTTTACCCACCAGGTCGGAAAGGCCCACGCCAAACTCACCTTCGAAACGCTGGGGCTGGACCAGACGCGGGATTTCCCCACCGTCGGTTTTATGGGCAATACCGGATCCGCCGCCCTGCCGGGAGCCTATGCCCTGGGGTTGGAGGCGAAGCGCTTCGCGCCGGGAGACATCACCGCCCTTTTGGGAATCGGGAGCGGCCTTTCCTGCCTTATCCTCGGTTTGGAGCACTAGTTATGGATGAAGCAACGCAGCCGTCGCCCCCTCTCGAACCGTGGGCCGAACGCATCGGCCTGAGCCGGGAGGCGGTGGAAGACCGGGATTTTCGCCTGCTTTTCCCGTACCCGAACAACTTTGCCGCCGTCGGCGACCAGACCATGCACTACCTCGACGTCGGGACAGGCGATCCGGTGGTCATGCTGCACGGCAACCCTACCTGGTCGTTCTTCTACCGGGGCCTGGTCGAGGGGTTGTCCGACCGCTACCGCTGCCTGGCGCCCGACCATATCGGCTGCGGATTCAGCGACAAACCGGGGAATTACCCCTACAGCCTCGACACACATATACGGAACATCGAAACATGGGTGGAGACGGTGCTGCCCGGGGGCGAGCCGTTCACCCTGATTGTCCATGATTGGGGCGGGGCCATCGGGATGGGCTATGCGGTCAAACATCCGGAACGGATCGCCCGGGTGGTTATCCTGAATACAACCGCGTTTCCCGAAGGCGACATGCCGCTTCGCATTAAGTTGTGCCGCGTTCCCGGGTTGGGAGCGCTCCTGGTGCGCGGCCTGAACCTGTTCGCCGGCCTCGCCGCCACCCAGACAACGGTGGAGCCGCTTCCCGCTCCGGTGCGGAAAGGATTTATCCTGCCATATAATTCGTGGGCCAACCGCATTGCGGTCCACCGCTTTGTCCAGGACATCCCGCTGGGCGGCAACACCCGTTCGGATGCGACCATCCAGGCTATTGGCCGGTCGGTGCCGAACGCGTTGGCCGGCAAGCCGGTCCTGATCCAGTGGGGCATGCGGGACTGGTGTTTCACCCCGTTCTTCCTCGGGCTGTGGAAGAAATACGTGCCGTGGGCGGAGGTGGACGAATATCCCGCCGCCGGCCATTATCTGCTTGAAGACGAAGGCGAGGCCATCCTCGCCCGCATCCGGAAATTCCTGGAAAGACCCGTATGATAGGACGCTTCAACGTCGATCCGCCCGCCCTTGACGACAATCTCCTGCAGATGGTCGAATCCCACCGGATGCAAACCGGGCAGGAGTATTCCGCCATCCTCCATTTTGGCTTGTGGGGGACGGCCGACTGTTCCACCGAGGTCCGGCTCTACGCCGCCTACCGCCACCTCGCCGACAATCCGGACGACGGCCCGGTCTGGCTCGAGACCGCTCGTGTGCATCTGGAGGCGGGCGAGGGCGGCAAGGCCATGGCCATTATCGACGAACTGGAGCGCCTCGACACCCCCGGCCTCTACCCGAACCTCTATTCCGAGGACCCCGAGGCCAACCGCGCCCATATCCTGGCCGATACCGGCGCGCTCGACGCCGCGCTGGAACTGTTCGACAGCCTGCGCGGCCGCCACGGCGACGCGCCGGCCTACCATTACGCCGTCGCCTCGGTCCTCCAGGAAAAGGGCGATTTCGCCGGGGCGGCGGCCGCCTACGACGAGGCGATGGAAGCGCTGGAGGACTTTCGCCGCGAGGCCGAGGAGGAGGAGATGCTCGACGAACTCAACGTCGACTTTCCGGCCGCGCGGGCCTTTATCGAACAGGCACGGGCGGCAGCCATAAACAACCGGCCCTTTGAAGGGGAGCGGCCGATGGATCTCTCCGGGTTCCGGGACGAGATTGAGGTGTAGCGATACGGCACGCAAGGAGCAGGCATGGATTGGTGGAGGCTGTTCAGCGGGACGTTTGTCCTGATTTTTCTGGCAGAGCTGGGGGACAAGACGCAACTGGCCGCCCTGGCCAAGACGGCCGACGCCCCCGACGCGTCGTGGGCGAAATGGGTGGTGTTTCTGGGCGCAAGCCTGGCCCTGGTCCTGTCGACCTTTGTCGCCGTTTTTTTGGGCCACATTCTCAAACGTGTGGTGCCTGACGAACGCTATATCCGCCTGGCCGCGGGTGCGCTGTTTCTGGTATTCGGCTTCATCACCCTGTATGAAGTCTTCTCCTCCTACCGCAGCGAAAGCGCCGCGGCCGAGACAGGCGCGGTGGCGACGGACGGGGGCGGCGAAGGCGGCATCATGGCCGGCATCGCCCTCCGCGCCGCCATGGATTTCGAAGCCTTGTCAATGGAACGGTACAACCGCGTTGCCGCCGAATCGAGCCCGGAACTGGCAGAAGTGCTGCTGCAACTCGCCCGCGAGGAAGAGGACCATCTCCGCCGCTTGCGCGGCCTGCCCGAGGAAGCGATTCGCGACGAAGTGTGGAAATGCGACCTGCCGACCCGGCCGTCCGTTTCCGGGCGCGGCCTGCCGCCCGGCGACAAGCGGGTGATGGAGCGGCTTATCCAGCACGAGGAAGCGAGCGCGTCGTTCTATGCCGACCTTGCGGCCCGCACCCTGATTCCGTCGGTGCGCACGGTCCTGACCCGGCTGGCCGACGAGGAGCAGTCGCACGCGGCGCGGTTGAGGGGCTATTTGGGGTGATCAGAAAGAATTCCATGCAACCACTTATCGAGTGCCGGAACCTTGCCAAACACTATCCCATCACCTCCGGCGTGTTTGGCCGCGAGACAGGGCGCGTCCATGCCGTCGACGACCTCACCCTCCACATAGGCGAAGGCGAAACGTATTCGCTGGTGGGCGAATCCGGCTGCGGCAAATCCACCACCGGCCGTCAGTTCCTGTTGCTCGAGCGCCCCACCCACGGCTGCATCCTCATGCACGGCAAGGATATCACCCGCCTGCGCGGCTCGGCCCTGAAACAGTTCCGCAAAAACACCCAGGTGGTGTTCCAGGACCCCTTTTCCAGCCTTAATCCGCGCATGACCGTCGGCGGCATAGTCGAGGAAGGGCTGACCATCCATTACCCGAAGATGACGCCGGACGAAAAGCGCGACAAGGCGGCGTCCCTGCTCGCCCTCACCGGATTGTCGGCCGACGCCCTCGACCGCTATCCGCACGAGTTTTCCGGCGGCCAGCGCCAGCGCGTCGGCCTGGCGCGGGCCTTGGCGACAGACCCGCAGTTCATCGTCGCGGACGAGGCGGTGTCGGCCCTGGACGTCTCGATTCAGGCGCAGATCATCAACCTGCTGCGCGATCTGCAGGAGCGGCTCAAACTCGCGTACCTCTTTATCGCCCACGACCTCGCCGTGGTGCGGCACCTGTCGCACCGGGTCGGCGTGATGTACCTCGGCAACCTGGTGGAGGAGGGAGAAGCGGCGGCGGTGTTCGACAGGCCGCTCCATCCCTACACCCAGGCGCTTCTCTCGGCCATCCCGGAACCGGACCCGACGACGGGCAAGAAACGGATCATCCTGGCGGGCGACGTCCCCCGCGCCGACCGGCCGCCGCCCGGGTGCCGCTTCCACACCCGCTGTCCCAGGGCCATGCCCCGCTGTGCTGAAGGCGAAATCCCCGAATTCGAGCCGGAGGCGGGCCACCGGGTCAAGTGCATCCTGTACGAAACATCGCCGTTATGGAAAAACGGAGCCGCGTGCGGAGGGGCGGCGGTTCCGTAGACAATGGAGAACGCCATGAACAGAGTCGGCAATCCGGATAAGACCATTGAAGCGCTCCGCGCCAAAAAAGCCTTTATCTGCGACATGGACGGCGTTATCTATCATGGCAACCGCCTACTGGACGGCGTCCCCGCCTTTGTCGACTGGCTCCAGGGAACAGGCAAGCAGTTCCTGTTCCTCACCAATTCGAGCGAACGGAGCCCGCGCGAGCTGCGGCAAAAGCTGACCCGCCTCGGCCTCGACGTGGGGGAGGAGCACTTCTACACCAGCGCCCTCGCGACAGCCGATTTCCTCGCCCGCCAGCGGCCCGGCGCGGGCATCTACGCCATCGGCGAGGGCGGCCTCATCAACGCCCTCTACGACGCGGGCCTGACCATGAACGACGTCGACCCGGAGTACATCGTCGTCGGCGAGACCCGCACCTACAATTACGAAAAGATTGAACGCGCCGTACACCTGATTCGCAGCCGTGGCGCCAAGCTTATCGGCACCAACCCGGACCCGACCGGTCCGAGCGAGCACGGCATCATTCCGGCATGCGGCGCGCTGGTCGCGCCGATTGAAATGGCGTCCGGCGTCAAGGCCTACTTCGGCGGCAAGCCGAATCCCCTGATGATGCACCACGCCATCAAGCGCCTCGCCACCGCGCCCGACGAAACGGTTATCGTCGGCGACCGGATGGACACGGACATCGTCGCCGGGGTTGAGGCGGAAATCGAGACGGTGCTGGTGCTCTCGGGCGTGACCTGCCGCGACGATTTGGTGCGATTCGCGTATCAGCCGGGGTATGTTCTTGGAGGGGTTGGAGAGATTCCGGGATAGGCCTGCCGCGAGAATCTTGTAACCGGCTCGATCAAAGCGGATAATAAGCAGGTATTCGAGATGGCATGGAGAAAGAATATGACCATTAAAGATCTGGTGGCCGATCCGTGGGAAATATGGCCTGATGGCATTATCCCCCCCGAAGGCAATCGGCCGGAATGGCGTTTGCGGACGCCGGAGGAAGGAAAAGCCTGGCTGCGTCAGCTAGCCGAATCGAGGGTGACGCCCAGAAAACTCTCCGTTGAGTTATCCGCTTTAGATATGGTTCGCGAGGAAAGGGATGAACGGTGACGGTACGGTTTGCCTACCCTGACACCTGACTTCTTGTTCCTCTTTTTGTTGAAGAACAGGGCACCAAAATAGCAGAGCGAACGATCGTTGATTTCACCAAAGGCGGTGAAGTACCCCTTATACTATCCGAGTTGACGCGACTGGAATTTGCATCCGTGGTGGCCAAAAGCGCCAGAGTGGGCGCTATCACTGTGGAGCAGGCCCACCATGTCTTGACCTGTTTTGCACGCCACTGTGAATCACATTGTATCGTTCTACCCGTCCAACCTGTCAATTTCCGAGCAGCACGGCGGTGGATTGAACTTCAGACAACACCAATTCGATCTTTCGACGCACTCCACCTGGCAATCGCCAGTGATAATCAATGTATTCTTCTCACAGCGGATAAACAATTGGCCGCTGCCGCTGCAATGTTTGATGTCGAACACTATTTCGTTCCACCAACCATTTAGCCTCAGTTGAACATTACTGGGCTATCTCGATTCTCGCCTTGTTCCGCAACCGCTTCAACCACTCGTCCAAATTCTTCTCCGCCGCCTGTTCTTCGAGCCGGCGGCGGATCTCGTTCTTCACTTCTTCGAACGGAATCGGCCCGGCCGGCCGCACATCCGTCACCTTGCCGTAAAGAGCCATGCCGGGCATGAAAAGCGGCCCGAAAACAGCGCCCCGGCGCAGATCGCCGGCCGAAGCCAGCACCTGACTGGAAAAGACGCCTTCTTCCTGCAGCGCCGGTTCGAGATGGGGAATGCCGGCGGCCGGAGCGAATTCATCGTACTTGTCCCGCACCTCGTCGAAGCGCGCGCCCTGTTCCAGTTGCTGCGCAATTTCAAGGGCTATCGTTTCGTAATCGCGGCTGTCGGGCCAGCCTGCGCGGTCCTCGAAGACGACAAGCTGATCGAGAGCGATAAGGCGCGGCTGCTGCATCGAGTCGCGGTTCTGGCGGTAGAATTCCCGCACCGCTTCGGGGCTGGCCGAACCGGGCTTTTCGGCGTAGCGCTTCCGCATCGCGGTCATGACCACGTCGCGGTACGCCTCGCGGCGGATGTCCAGGCCGGTGCCGGCAAGGACGGGCGCGAGTTCTGTCTCGCGCTCCCGGACGGCCACCGGATCGGGTGTAAAGCCGATCGCCTCCGCCTCCCGCACCGCCAGTTCGCGGTCGATAAGCCGTTCCAGCACTTCGCGCCGCAACGCCCGTTCCCGGGCCGTTATCGCCGCCGCGTCCTCGGGCGACGACTGCTCGCGCAACCGCCGGACAATCGACCCCACCACCCGTTCGACCTCGCGGGCGTGGATCGGTTCGCCGTTGATGCGGGCAAGCACCTTGCCGGCCGGGATATAGGCTTCGTCCTCACTGCCGTCGGGACGCTTGCCGAACAGATCGGCGGTCACGGCGGGAACATCCACCGCGCGGGCGGGCGCGGCGACGGGTGCGGCGTCCTGCGGTTTCGATGAGGGTTCCTCCCGGAGCGGGAACGGCGCGCCGGTGGAGGAGAGTTCGGGAATCGGCGGATATTGTTTGCGTCGCACTTCCTCCCGCACCACGACCGTGGCGGTGGGCGGCCGGGTGACGAGGGACACGTCATGGCGAACCTCCGGCACGTCGGCGAGGGCGTCGTCCAGCGGAATGACGCTGATGGGCGCGTCCGGTTTGTTGGCCGAGAGAAGCAGCGTTTTCTTGTTGGTGCCGGGCGGCATGCCCGGGGCGTAGCCCGGCCCGCCCCGTTCCACTGTGAACGCGTCGGCGCTGAGGGGCTGGCGGGTGTGGCAGTTGGCGCACTCGACCGGGTCACCGGGGTGGTGGCCGGTCGGGTCGAGGGGAGCCTGGCAGGTCTTGCAGATCTGATAGAGTTGCGACAGGACGTGATCGTCGCCGATACGGCGTTGTTCATGGCCGCAGTCGGGGCAGCGGATAAGGGTTCCCGGGTTGACGTGGGTAACCAGCAGCGCCGAGCCGCAGTCGGTGCAGTATTGCAGTCGCCGCAGGATGACCCGGCCGGAATCGATGTCGAATTCCGCCGCCTGCGCCGGGATGAAGAAGAAGAACGCTGCCATGAGCAGGGAGAAGATTCTCATAGGGGTAAATAGTAGTGATAAGGTGCGCTCGGTGCAAAAGTAATTACGGCGAGCGGTGCGGGGCTGCCTTGTCATTATCCTTTTTACCGAATGCAATGTATGTCTCCTCATACGTCACCTCGGCGTCAAAGCGTCCATCAGCGGAAAAAACGGGCGGTCCGGCCGAGGTCCATGCCATGATCATCCATTGCAGATACTCCTCGCGACGACCGTTTGGGTGTGGTGCCTTGACTGTTTTTGGCATGGACCCCGGCCGAACCGCCCGTATGCGCGCTGGTGGAGGTCCGCACGCCGGGGTGACGTAGAGGGGGAATGGGATGGAAAAGAAAAAAAGCGCCGCCCCATTCGGGACGGCGCGGTCTTCATGCAGTCGTGAATCCTGCCGCTATTTCAACAAATGCAACAGCGGCTGCGGACGGTCGACCCCTTCTATAAACGCAGGCCTGGCCGCCCACGGCGTGCCGGACTGGACGCCGGTCAGGTCCATCCAGTACTGGAGCCGCGCCGGCTTCAGCCCCCAGGTCATGTGGAGGTGGTTGGCGGGCGCGTAGTGCTTGTACTCGGTCATCGAGGCGTACTTCGGCACAATCCAGGTGTGGGGCCAGTTGTACGCGGAGGCGCTCCGTACCGCTTCCGACAGTTTGTGCGGCATTTCGGTGGTGACGGCTTCGTCCCAGAACAGGGTGAAGTTGCCGGTCACGGCCGAGTAGGCCATGCGGCCGGCGATGCCTTCGATGCCGCCGGGCGAGACAAAGGTCACCGAGTTGCCGCCGCCCATGAAATAGTCGAGGTCGACGATAGGCATGGACACGTTCTTCATGATGTCCTCCACCTTGTCGCCCGGTTTGCCGGCCCAGTTCAGGGAGGCGGAACCGGAGTTGTCGCCGTCGACAAAGCCCTTTGCCGCCCAATCCGCCGTCTCGTCGATTGGCACGCCGACCTTCTCGGCGAGGGCGCGGATTTCCCACGGTTCCCACACCTTGCGGAAGTCCATGAACAGGGGCGGATTGCCGCCGGACAGCCAGGTAAAGGGCAGCATGGTGAGGAGCGCCTGCATGTCGGACTCGGTCGCGTAGGGGATGGGGGCCTTGCGGCCGGCGTGGTCGAAGGTGGAGTTGAACAGCGACTCCATGACGTCGGCAACCGGCAGCGGCACGCCGCGCGGGTCGGAGCCCCATTCAAGCTGGCTCATAAAGCCGCCGCCGACGGCGTTCAGGTCGGCCATCAGGTCGCGGACGATAAGGTACATGGCCAGGCTCTGGTTGAAGCGGTCGGAGTCGATTTTCTTTTTCATCTCCAGCCGCTTGCCGATGTGTTTGTCAATCCAGGCGCGGAGTTCGCGGACTTCTTTTTCGTTGTACGATTTCTTGGTCAGGAGGTCGGCCAGGAGCTTCATGTCGAGCCGGGTTATTTCGAGCCCGAACGTCTTCCGGGTGGGAATGACGTGGGCGAGGGCGGTCTCCATGCCCATCGAGTCGTGGCCGAAGACGACGACGCGGCGGCCCTTCAGGGCGGCGCGAGTGAGGGCGGCCTGGCACCAGTCGATCAGCGCTTCGGCGGTTGACTCGGTCATCTGCGGGTTTTCGCCCGTGTCGGGCCAGGTGCCGACGTTCAGGTGAACCATGCGGCCCGACTGCGACAAGGCGCCGACGACGGCCTGGGCGAAGACGACGCCCGGCAGGGTGGCCGAGTTGCCGCAGGTGACGTTGACCGGGATGTC
Source organism: Planctomycetaceae bacterium (assembly GCA_021203245.1). Lineage (GTDB taxonomy): Bacteria > Planctomycetota > SZUA-567 > SZUA-567 > SZUA-567 > JAJBSZ01. The sequence goes on along the minus strand of JAJQBO010000092.1, from coordinate 28,429 downwards.
TGTCGGGAAGTGCGCGAGGAACGACATCAGGGTCGGCTGGGGGAAGCACCAGGAGTCGGGGACGCAGACGATGACGTCGGCCCCGGCTTCGCGGAGTTGCCGCGCGGCGATGTCGGCCGTGTGTTCTTCCTTGATGAGGGTGGTTGTGTACACCACCTGTGGCGATTTACCGCCGGGCAGCTTGACGCCCTTGGCGATGACGTCGGCCGCCATCTTGACGATGTTCTTGCCTCTGACCCAGAAGGAACTGTCGATGCGCGGATCGTTGGTCGCGCAGACGCCGATGACGGGTACTTTTGGATCGGCTTTGGTGCTCTCGCCCAAGCTTTTGGCGGGTGCCATGGCATTCTCCTAAAAAAGACGTGGTAGAACAGTGGTTCCCAAAACACGCTTCACAATACCAATAAGCTTTTTGCTCACCTTCTCGTCATTCCGGCGTCTACCCCTCCACCAGCGCGCACACGGGCGGTTCGGCCGGAATCCACGGCGAATGACCGGTTATGGCGGGAAAAACCCGGAGCACGCGCGCATGACGTGGACCACGGCCGAACCGCCCGTTCTTTGCCCGGTTGGATGTTTCACCGCCGGGGTGACGATGGAGTTAAAGCAATGCTGTACTGAAGTCCACCCGCCGAATTCGCGGTATATCAAAGGCGGTTTTCGAGATAGCGTTTGAGCCGAGCCAGCGCCTCTTCGATATTGGCTTCGGAATTGGCGTAGGAGAAACGGAGAAATCCTTCCGCGCCCTGACCGAAGTCGATGCCCGGATCCGTCCCGACGCCCGCCTTTTCGAGTATGTCCATGGCGAGGGCGTAGGAATCGTTCGACAGGTGTTTGATGTTGGCGAGCATATAGAACGCGCCGGTCGGCTCGACCTTGACCGTGAGGCCGAGGTTGTTCAAGCCGGCGAACAGCAATTTGCGGCGGCGGTCGTAGGTCTGGCGCATTTTCTCGACCTCGGGCCAGGAATCGCGCAGGGCGGCGACGCCCGCTTTCTGCACGGCGGCGGTGGTGGAAATCATGAAGTTCTGGGTCAGGACGGTCATGGTGCGGACCATCTCGGCCGGAATAATCATGTAGCCAAGGCGCATGCCGGTCATGGCGAACAGCTTGGAAAAGCCGTTGATGACGATGGCGTTGTCGGTGAATTCGAGGATGGTGTGCTCGCGTTCCGGCCCATAGGTGAGGCCGTGGTAGATTTCGTCGGAAATGACCAGAGTGCCGAGGCCGGCGATGTCGCGGAGCCGGTCGGCGCCCAGAATGGTGCCGGTGGGGTTGGCGGGGGAGTTGATCATTACCGCCTTGACGTCGGGCGCGAGGACGGCCTTGATGTCTTCCGGCCGGTACAGGAAGCCTTCCGCTTCGCGGACGGTGACGCATTTCGGCTCGCCGCCGAAGAACTTGACCATGTTGTCGTAGCAGGGGTAATGCGGGTCGGACATGATGACGGTGTCGCCCGGGTTCAGCAGCGCGCTGAAAAGGAGCGTCATGCCGATGGACGAACCGGGACAGACGAAGAAGCGTTCCGCCGGGACGTCGACCCCATAGCGTTTCTTGTAGTAGTCGGAAAGGGCCTGCTTGAGTTCGGGATCGCCCAGGGACGGCGTATAATGGGTGTGGCCGTCGGCGAGGGCCTTCGTGTGGGCGTCCTTGATGACCTGCGGCGTGTCGAAATCGGGCTCGCCGATTTGCAGTTGGATAACGCGCTTGCCTTCGGCTTCAAGCTGTTTGGCGCGTTCGAGAATCTCCATGACGATGAACGGGGTAATGCCTTCGGTACGTTTGGCAAGCTGCAGCATGGATGTTCCCCTCATTGTAAGCGCTACCGTAACACCGTTTTCTCCCTCTCCCTGTGCGGGAGAGGGCCGGGGTGAGGGTGTTTCCCACGCCGTGTTTTTTACTACGGCCAAGTGCGCGTCAGTCTACCGTACGCTCACCGCATACAACGCGCCGTGCGCGAAAAACACCACCGCGAACAGGACGCTGACCAGAAACAGCACCAGGGCCAGCCCGGTCAGGCCGTTCCAGATTTTTGTATCGCGGGCCAGGGTTTTCGATCGGTCCGTGGGCGGCAGGAAATAGCCGAGCACGCCGCCGGCCACCATGCCGCCGATGTGCGCGCCGTTGTCCGCGCCGGCGACGAGGCCGAAGACGAGGATCATGACGGCCCAGCGGATGAGTTGCGATCCGAGGTATTCCCCGACGTAGTACCGGTTGCGGTAGTAGGCTCCCAGGAGCAGGCCGAGGATGCCGCAGATCGCCCCGGACGCGCCGGCGGAATTTTTCGGCGCGCCAATCAGCATGGCGTAGCCGAACGAGGTCGCCGACCCGACGATGCCGGTGAGGATAAAGGTCGCGTACACCTGCTTGCCGCCCCAGAGCCGTTCCGCCAGCCTGCCCAGATCCCAGAACGCCCAGCAGTTGAACAGAATGTGGATCAGGCCGAAGTGGAGAAAGCACGAGGTGACGAAGCGCCAGTATTCATGGTACATGGCCACGTAGGGATGGAAGTTCGAGCCCATGCGGATATAGGTGACCATGTTGGCGGTGAGGAGCGACCACAGGCCGCCGCCGCCGCGATTGCGCAAGTCGGCCGGGAGAGAGAAGTCGGCCACCATCTGCAGGAGGAACACCGCCACGATGGTGCCGATGAGGATACGGGTCACGCCGTCGGGGCGGGACAGAACGGCCCGCGCCGCGCCCCTGAGCCCGCCTTCGGCCCGGAGGCGCTTGGCGCAATAGGGACAGAATTCCTCGCCGGAGCGGACGAGGTTGCCGCAGCCCGGGCATTTTTTCAGATTGCTCTGTTGCGGCCCTCCGCGAAAGTACCAATCAGCCATCTACACGTCCTTGACCAGGTCCCACAAAGCCTCCTTGGAGGTGCAGGCAAACAGTTTTTGGCGCATGGCGTCGTCGCGGAAAATGGCGGAGGCGCGGGCCAGGTAGCGGAGCCACTCGGCCTGGCTGTCCTCCGGCATGGCGACGAGCAGGATAAGGCGCACGGGGGCGTTGTCGAGGCTGCCGTATTCCACGCCGCGCTTGAGAACGGTCAAGGCTGCGGTCGGATACCGGACTGCCGAAATGCGCACGTGCGGCGCGCCAATCCCCAAACCCAAACCGGTGGTAAGCGCTTCTTCCCGCTGCCAGGTGGCCTGGACCACCCGGGAAAAATCCGAAATGCTGGGAGAATCGCGGAGAAGCTCCAGGGTACCGTCTATAGCGCCTTTTTTGTTTTTCACGTCCAGGATGTCGACCCGGTCGTGGGAAAGATACTTGCTGAACTCGGACATGGTGTCGTCCCTTTGCGATAAAAAAACAAATGCGCCAAACTTCGACGTCCATCCTCTATTATAACGGATTATGGAAGGGAGTTAAAGTGAAAGAATGGCACATGTTGAAATAATTCGCCCCCGGACCGCAAGTTTGCTATAATCGAATCGGACCGGCCTGTGAAGAGGGTCGGATTGATCGAACGAAGCGGGAACCGTATCCATGTGGAAGCCGAAGGTGCTGGAGACTGCCATCGTCGTCGCGGCTGTGCTTGCCGCGATCGGCATCGGCGTGCCTGTCCTGACCAGGCTCGGCGACGATGCCGACCGCCGCCAGTGCCTGGAAAACCTCCGCCTCATCGGCGAGGCGATCACGGAATGGTCGCGCCTGAACGATTATGCGCTGCCGCCCGGCCGGGGCGCGTCCGGCTTTGCCAACAACCCGGACGGCACGCCGCTTCGGGGCAATCTCTACGCGGTCGAACCCGGCCTCAACGCGTTGTGGGACAAGGGAAACGGCGTCATCAAGGACATTAACATCCTGCGCTGTCCGGCAGACAAGAACCTCGAGCCGCCGCCGCAGCCCGGCGAGGACATTACCTCGCCGAACCAGATATCCTACGCGATGACGGGCCAGATTTTCCCCACCGATCCGCCGAACAAGGTCATCGTGGCGGACAAGAGCGACAAATCGCTCCCCGACGGCAACAAGCGCAACTCCGCCAACCACGGCCACCGTTTTACCAACGTGTTGTTTTTCGACGGGGGCGTGCGCACCTGCGATCAGCCGTACCTGCCGCCCGGCGTCGGGTCGGAACTCGGCAGCATCTATATTCGCGAGACCGGGCTTCCCAACGACACGTTTATTGAATGATCTTTTAACCCCAAAACGGGACGATTACCCCAAACGTCACCCCGGCGGGAAAACATCCAACTGGGCGAAAAACGGGTGGTTGTGCCGGGGCAGGCGGGTTGATCTCCGCTACAAAATGGTTGAATAGCAGTAATTCGAAAGCCTCAAACTCTTTCCTGAAAGGCCGCAGTGGGCGATATCACCACCATCATTTTCGACATCGGCAGGACGCTGGTCGCCCTCCATACCCGGGGCGAAAAGTTCGGCCGGCTCATGCGGGCTATCGGCGTCGAACCGTCGCAGGCCATGCGGCGGTTCTGGAACGCTCCCGAGGTGCTCGGTCACTCGACCGGCAAACTGGACTCGCCCGCCTTTTACCGCGCGGTGCGGGACCGTTTCGGCCTTGACCATGATTTCGACGCGTTCAAACAGGCGTGGTGCGACATTTTCGAACCGATGCCGGGGATGGAATCGTTGTTTACAGAGCTTTCCGGCGGCCGCTATGCGGTCGGCCTTCTTTCCGACACCGATCCCCTGCATTGGGAACGGCTGCAGGAAATCATGCCGTGCCTCGCGACGGTGAAAAAACCCACCTTTTCCTACGCTGTCGGCCAGGTAAAACCGCATCCCGCCATGTACCGCGCCGCCGCCGCCGACTGCGGCAGCGAACCGGCCCACTGCCTGTTCATTGACGATCTCGCCGCCAACGTCGACGGGGCCCGCGCTTGCGGCATGGCTGCGCTGCAGTTTACCGGAGCCGACGCACTGCGGCGCGATCTTGTCTCGCTCGGTCTCCTTGAGGGGAAATAGATGTCCATAAATATTGCCCAGCGCCTGCGCGCCATGGCGAACGAGTATCCCGACAAACCGGCTGTCGTCCTGTGTTCCGGTCCCGGCAAGCCGGGGGAATATTCCACCCAGAGCGTCACCTTCAGCCAACTGGAGATCGATTCCGACGCCGCCGCCCGGGGCCTCCTCGCCGCCGGTATCGGCAGGGGCACGAAAACGCTGGTGATGCTGCGGCCGTCGTTCGCGTTTTTCTCCTGTTTTTTCTCGCTGTTCAAGGTCGGCGCGGTGCCGGTGTTTGTCGACCCGGGGATGGGCGGAAAGCGGCTGCTGGAATGCGTCCGCGTCCTCGCCCCGGAGGCGATGGTGGGCGTGCCGCTGGCGCACCTGGTGCGGGTCGTGTGCCGGCGTTCCTTTCCCGGCTTCAAGACAGCCGTCACCCAGGGCGGCCGCCGCTGGCTGTGGGGCGGGAAAAAATGGGAAACCTTCCGGAGCTTCAAACCGGAACCGTTTCCCATCGCCGAAACGGATGGAGACGAACTCGCCGCCATTCTCTTTACCACCGGTTCCACCGGCCCGGCGAAAGGGGTCGAATACAGCCACGGCGCGCTCGATCGCCAGGTGCAGATTCTGGCCGACGCCTTCGCCATCAGGCCGGAGGACAAGGACTGCGCCACCTTCCCCGGTTTTTCCCTTTTCTCCATCGCCCTCGGCATGACGGCGGTTATCCCGGACATGAATCCGGTGCGGCCCGGCATGGTGTTCCCGCCCAATGTGATCGCCCCGGTCGGCGAAGAAGGCTGCACCTTCTCGTTCGGATCGCCTGCGCTGTGGGGCAGGGTGTCGGAATATGCGGCGTCGCAGGGCATAACCCTCCCCAGCCTGAAGCGGGTGGTGATGGCGGGCGCGCCGGTCCCGGCCACCGTGCATCGCCGGTTGCTGGAACAGGTGTTGCCCGAAGGGGCCGAAACCTACACCCCTTATGGCGCGACCGAATGCATGCCTGTCGCCAACATAACCGGCCATGAAGTGCTGCGCGAGACAGCCGATTTGACGGCCGCCGGCAAGGGGGTCTGCGTCGGGCGGCCCGCGCCCGGGGTGCGGGTCGAGATTATCCGCATCGACGACGGCCCCATCCTCCGCTGGCACGAGAGCCTGATCCTGCCCCGGGACGAGGTCGGCGAAATCACCGTCAAGGCCGACCACGCCTCCCGCCATTACCACAATCTCCCCGCCGCCGACGCGCTGGCCAAAACCCAGGACGGGGACGGCTTCTGGCACCGGATGGGCGATGTCGGCTACCTGGACCATCAGGGCCGCATCTGGTTTTGCGGCCGCAAGGCGCACCGGGTGCGGGCGGCTGCCGGCGATCTCTTTACCGTCTGCTGCGAAGCGATTTACAACGCCCACCCCCGCGTCCGCCGCAGCGCCCTCGTCGGCGTCGCCCGGGACGGCGGGCCGGAGCGGCCGGTCATCGTGGTCGAGTTGCGCGAGGGCGAGGGACGCGACGATACCCTTACCCTGACGAGCGAGTTGCTCGCCCTCGGCAGGGCCAATCCCATGACCGAGATGATAGACGACATCCTCTTCCATCCCGGCTTCCCCACAGACATCCGCCACAACGCCAAGATCCGCCGGGAGGATCTTTCGCTTTGGGCAGCGGAAAAACTGACCTTATAAACAGTTAGGACTTGCGCCAGGCCCGGATTTGGCCACAATACACCTCCAGGCTCTTGCCCCATGGGGAACCTATGCGCATACTCTACCTGGTTGGCGGCAACGACGTCCTCGCCGGCGGCGCCACGGTCAGGGATTCGGCATTTGTGCGGGGGTTGCAGGACGGCGGTCACGACGTGATCCCGGTGTCTCTTTACGGTCCGGCAAGCGTCGAAGGCGAGAGCGGCTACAGCCGCCTTTTTCTCCCGCTCGAGCATAACACCATACGCCGCTATTTTCCCCGCCTCGCCAAAGTACCCTCAACCCTCGGATTGCTGCTGCGCCGCCCCACGCCGGTGGTGTCCATGACCTCCATCGCCGTGAGCGGCCGCCGCAACGACGTGCGCGGCCCGCTGGCGGTCAGCCTCCTTTCGGGGGCGAACAAGATGCAGCGGCGCGAGTTTTCCCGCCTGATGGAACTGCTGGACGGCCAGACCCCGGACGCCGTCATCCTGTCGAACACCATGCTCTCCGGCCTGACCGACGCCCTCCGTTCCAATCTCGGCTGTCCCATTTTCTGCCTGACCCAGAGGTCGGACCGCGTCATCGAGGCGCTGGACGAACCGTACCGCTCGGACGCGCGCAAACTGGTGCGCAAGAACGCCCGCCTGTTCCGTATGGTCATTTGTTCAAGCCGCTATTTTGCCATCCGCACGACAGAATCCCTCGCCCTTCCCGCCGCCCGGATTCGGGTGGTGCCGCCGGGCGTCGACGCCGAGGCTTTAAAAAATCCGGCTCCGCGCCGCCGCCTCCCCTTCACCATCGGCTACCTCGCCCCCATCCGTAAGGACAAGGGCCTCGACATCCTGGTGGACGCGGTTGAAAGCCTGGTCCGGGACACGTCGGTCGAACCGGAACTGTGGGTTGCCGGCCGGGTCGAGGACGAACGCTACTGGAACCGCCTTCACCGCCGCCTCGAAGGAAAAACGCTGGCCTCACGGCACCGCATCTACGGCAGCCTGGGCGGGCACGAGCGGCGCGACTTTTTCGAGGGGTTGAGCGTGTTTGTCGTGTCGTCCCGCGAGCCGGAATCCCGCGCCACCCACGTCCTCGAGGCGATGGCCGCCGGCGTGCCGGTCATCGGTCCGGCCTGCGGCATTATCCCGGAGATTTTTCAATACGCCAACGGTGGCCTGCTGGTGTCGTCGGAAGCCCCGGCCTGGATGTTCGCCCAGGCGCTGGAACTGCTCGCGTCGATGCCGGACACGGCGGACGAAATGGGAAGAGTGGGGTCGGAAGGCATTGCCGAATATTTCTCCATAGGCTGTTCGGCGGAAAAGCTGGCCGTGCTTATCGAGGAATCCCTCGCCCAGGACCCGAAGTAAGGAGAGTGCTGCATGAAGGTGAAAATATACATCGGCATCGTGCTTGCCGTTCTTGTGCTGGCGCAACTGATCTTCGGCGGCCGGACCAAACGCGAAGGCCCGCCCGAGCCCGTCGCCGTCATCGTCGTTCCCGAACCGCCGCCGCCCACCCGTCCCGCGTCCGACGACGTGGTCGGCATCACCCTTGGCGACGGCACCGACGCGGTCCGCCTGAATCGGGGCGAATCGGGATGGACGGTCAAAAATCTGAAAGACGCCCCTGCCGACGAAAAAGCCATAGACACCCTCCTCCACAGCGTCCTGACCGCCTATGTCGAGCCGATCGAGGCCGACGAGGCCGTGACCGGCCTGGACGAAAGCGTCCTGCACCTGTCTTTCCGCCTGCGTGACGGCGGCGACTACGCGCCTGTCATCGGCCTGCGTCCCCAAGGCGAATACAACCGCACCTACGCGCGCCTGCCCGGCCTCGGCGACGTGCTGCTGTCGGCCGACGTGCGCGGCAATCTCGGCGTCTGGCGGAACGCCGCCACCGCCGCCCCCAACGCCATGGACTGGATGGACCCGGTGATTCTCCGCTTCAACCCGGAGGACGTCAGCGCCATCACCGCCGTCTATCCCGACCATACCATCCAGTTCACCCGTCTGGAAGATTACAGCTGGCAGGCCGAAGGCTATGTCCCGGGCGGCAACTGGAGCCGCAACGGCCTGACCGGCTGGATTCAGGACCTGGCCAGATTCACCGTGGCGGGGCTGGTGCCGCAGGCCGAAGCGCCGAGCGGCGACATCGCCCCCAGCCATACCCTGACGCTCCGGCTGCCTGGCGGCGACAAGACCATCCGCGTCTACGCCAACCATACCGGCGGCGAAGGCATGCTGGTGGAGACGGACGATTTCCCCGGCCGCGCCTACCATCTGCCGGAATGGCGCTTCCGCAAATACTTCCGATCCCTGCCGTCGCTGTTTCCCGCAGCCTCGCCCGGCTTCGACGTGACCGACGTCCGTTTCATCGACGTCCGTCGTGGCGGCGAGACGGTGAAGATCAGCCGCCGGGACGGCTCGTGGCGCGCCGTGGCGCAGCCGTACCCGCTCCTGGCCGATCGGGTGGACCGCCTGGTCCGGTTGCTGGCCGGCTGGCACCCGGAGGACTACGCCACGCCTGACAGCAAAAAGACACGACCCACCTACGGCGGCCCGATGGTCGAGATAATCCTGGCTAACGGCGACGTGCACCAATACCGCCTGGCAGGCCGCCATCCGGTTTTCCCGTGGTGTTACGTCACCCTTGACGGCACGATGGTGTTTTCCGTCACCAACGCGGAAGCGGTGGTGATGTTCCCGGAATTCGCCGACATCCTTGACCTCGGCAAAGTGTTCCGCCCGGTCCGGATTGAGGACGTTGCCGAAATCGTCCTGACGGGCGAGGCCATGGGTAAACCGCTTCTCACCCTGCTGCGCGGCGACGGCGACACGTGGGCGGCGGAGCGGGACGGCAACCAGATGATGATGGACGACTCCAAGGCATGGCGTCTGGCGGTCGATATTCTCAATTGGCCTGTTGCCGGTTTTTACGACGCGGCCGGACGCGGAACGCGCGAACCCGCCTACACGCTCCGCGTGACCTCGTCCGAAGGCCACAACATCGGCATCGCCCTTCTGCCGCCGGACGAACGCAACATCCCCTATCTCACCGAGGGCGGCAGGGCCTATCTTCTCGATCGGAGCGATTTCTTCAACTGGCTTGGCGAGGCGCGGCTGGTGATGGATGCGGTGGACAAGGACGCCCTCGACAAGGCCGCTGCCGAGGAACGCCGCCTGGCCGAGGAGGCGCGCGCGGCGGAACAGGCCCTGGAAGCCGAACGGGCCGCCGCTGCGGCCGCAGCAGCAGCCGAGACCGACGCGGGCGACGGCGTGTCGGGAGCGGATTCGCTCCCCGCCGACGAGGAGTTCGACATCAACGATCTCGGGCCGCAATTCCCCGACGACCCCGCCCCAATCGAGGCTCCGGTGGACCAGGTCCAGCCGGAGGCTGCCGAGTCCATGCTGACCGAAGAATCCGTCGAAACGCCAGACGAGCCGGACACTGGACCGGAGGCGGCGGCGTCCGACGACGGGGCGGTCGACGACACGGCGGACGAGGCAGGACCGTCGCCCGAGACAGCGGCGTCGAACCTGCTTGTCGTGGAGGAAAACCTGGCCGAGCAGAAAGCGCCCGCGCCCGAACCGGAGGAAGTCCCGAACATTCCGGTCAATCCCCTCGACAGTGTCGAAGACGCGGGAAAGGCTGTCGAAGCCGGCCGGGAAGCGGCGATTAATGCCGATGCCGAACCGGCCGCAGCACCGGACGAACCCGCTTCTGAAGCGGAGGAAACGGTCCTGCCCGAGGCGGAGGCCGACGCGACGCCGGCAGCTGCCGCCGGCGAAGCGGTGGACGACTGACCCGCCGGGTTTGCAAGTCGATGTTGCATCGGGGCTTGGATTTGGGTAAGATAGTTCCGAATTTGTTTCTATTCGGTGGCAGAAATCTGGGGGCCGCCATGCTGCAAAGAGGACGGGGGGCTGATGGCCGATTTCAACCAGGACGACATCGATAAACTGCTTGCGGGCGGCCTGGGCGGCGACGACGATGCCGCCGCGGCCCCGACGCCGCAGCCGCCGGCCGATCTCACCGGTCCGGCCAGCCAGGACGACATAGACGCCCTGTTCGCCGCGGCGGGCGTCGACGATGCCGCCGGTCCGGCCGAACCCGCGCCCGCGCCAGCCACCGACGAAACGGCGGGCGGCGACGAGGCGGGCGTCGCCAACCAGGACGATATCGACGCCCTGTTCGCCGCTGTCGGCGGGTCGGACGAACCCGCTCCCGCGGTGGAATCCGCGGTGGAAGAAGAAGACACCGGCTCGGCCAGCCAGGACGATCTCGACGCGCTTTTCGGCGCTGTCGAGGCCGAATCATCCAAAACCGAGGCAGTGCCGGAACCCGATCTCGAACCGGCCGAGCCTGACCCGGTCGAAGAAGCCCTCAACGCCGCCGAAGCGGCCCAGGCAGCCGAGGCGGCCCAGGACGACACGCTGGGTGAAGCCGACAACCTCGACGAACTCCTTTCCTCCATCGAGCAGGAGACAGCCGCCGCCGCCGAACCGGAGATACCCGCCGCCGCAGCGGCGGACGCAGGCGAAAGCGGGGGCGCGGACGCCTCCGAAACAAACGTCGACGATATCGACATGGAAGAGCTGCTTCGCCAGGTCGCCGAAGCCGCCCCGCCGCCGCCTCCCCCCAAGCCGAAGCCCGATACCGACATTCAACCCGAGGCGACGGTGGTCATGAGCCCCCACGCATCGCTGGAACTGGCCCAGGCCCAGGCGGCCGCCGTGCCGCCGCCGCCCGAACCGCCGTCTGTCATCGCGTCGGTGCCGCCGCCCCAGAGCCATGCCATGCCCCAGCCGTCGGCGGCGGACATCGCCAACGCCGCCGGAGCGCGCAAGGAATTTTCGGTCCTCTACGGCGCCGGCGAGGTGGAAAGCGTCGCCAACCAGATCAACGCCCTCCTGACCGCCATGTCGGAAAAAGCCCACGGCTATATGCAGGCGTGGATCGCCGCCGACGCGGAAGCAAAGGAACTGCGCTCCCGCGCCCTCGCGGAAGAGCGCCGCCGCTCCGGCCTGCAGGCCGAAAAGGAAGCCCTGACCGCGCAGGTCGACGACTTGCGGATGCGCCTTGGCGAGGTCGAGGGCGGCAAGGTCGCGAGCGAGGAATCGCTCCGCACGCTCGAGACCACCTACCAGGCCAAGATTCGCGAACTCGAGAGCAGGGTCAAGCTGCTCGGGGCCGAATCGGAAGCGCTCAAGGACGAACTCACCCGCGCCCGCAACCAGGCGACCGGGGTGGATATCGAGAGCCGCCGCGTCCGCTTCGAGGTCGACCGCCTCAAGAACGAGGTCGAGTCGGAACGGATGGAACGCCTCCGCATCCAGCGCGCCCTGGAAAACCGCGAGAAGGAAATCCAGGCCATGCAGTCCCAGTCGTCGGGTCAGGCGTCGTCGCTGTTTATCGACGAACTGCACCGGCTGGTGCGCCGGCTGGAGTCGGAACTCGAGGCCAGAACGAGCGGCGCGCACGAGGCCTTGAAGCAGGTCGACCGTCTCCAGGTGGGCGAGGACCAGGTGCCGGTTTTGGCGAATCTCCGCGCCTCCCTCATGGCTGCCCTCGGCCAGGAGGATCCCGACGACGCCCTCAAGTCGCTCGGCCGCGAGGCGGCGGGCGTCAAGGGACCCAACGCGGTCGCGCCGCAGAAGGCGGAAATCGTCTCGTTCGAGACCGCGCTGTCGACCTACAATCTCGTCCAGGCGGTCGATGTCGCCAGCGCCCTTCTTCGCGAAGCCAGCGCCACCGCCGGCAGCCTGATGCGGAAGATCTACCAGAACCAGGCGCTGCGCCGTCCCGAAGTCGCCGATCACCTGGTCGATCTCGCGCGTCTGCTCGAAGGCTTGCGGACGATTCAGGAATCCACCGACCGCTCGCGCGGGATGGAATCGGGCGAATCGGAAGTGTTTTACGTCCACATGTTCGACTTCCTCCACAACCTGGTGCGGTTGAAGCTCATCAACCGCCTGAGCGGCGACATCTGGCGCCTGTTCCTGGACCTTCGCGGCAGGTTCTCGTTTGTCACTTCCGACAAGCAGTGGGCCGAGTACCGCGACAAGACCCTGGCTGCGAACAAATAGGAACAGCACGGGGTGAAGAAAAAAATCACGAGCACCCGCCCGAACCGGGAAGGTGCTTTTTTCATGGTGTATGGGAGTAATCATGCTGCCGATCCGAACGTTTTCGCCTGCCGAACCGCAGTTTCTGGCCATAGTCGGCCGCGCCGCCGACATTGACGACGAAATCGGCGCCGCCGTCGCCGCCATTCTTGGCGATATCCGGAAACGCGGGACAGACGCCCTTGTCGATTATGCCAACCGCTTCGATGCGCCGCTTGCCGACGCTTCGGCGCTCCGCATTCCGGCCGATGCCGTCGCGGCGGCGACAGCGCGGGTCGAACCGGAATTTCTCGATGCCGTCCGGCGTGCCGCCGACAATGTCCGGACCTTCCACCAGCCGCAGGTGCGTCGGGGCTACGAGGTGAACGGGGCGGACGGCGTCACCCTGGCGAAGCGCGTGCTCCCCATCTTCCGGGTGGGCGTCTACTGCCCGGCCGGGACCGCGCCGCTGTTTTCGTCCCTCATCATGAACGTCGTCCCGGCGCAGTTGGCGGGCGTCCGGCAGATAGCCGTCGCCATTCCGCCCCGCAGGGACGGCACGATCGACCCGTATATGCTCGCCACTGCCGGACACCTGGGCGTGGACGAAATCTACCGGTTGGGCGGGGCGCAGGCGATTGCCGCCTTCGCCTTTGGCGCGGCGCCCATCCGCCGCGTCGACAAGATCGTCGGTCCGGGCAACGCCTATGTCGCCACCGCCAAGCGTCAGGTCTTCGGCATGGTGGGGCTCGACTCGGTCGCCGGCCCGTCGGAAATCGTCATCATCGCCGACGACACCGCCAACCCGCGCTACATCGCCGCCGACCTGTTGTCGCAGGTCGAGCACGGTTCAGGCTACGAGTCCGGCGTCGTGTTGACCGACAGCGACGACCTCGCCCGCGCCGTCGCGGACGAGACGGAGCGGATGACCGAATCGCTCACCCGCGCCGACGCCGTCCGCCGCGCCCTCACCCGGTACGGCGGCATCTTCGTCTGTCCCGACCTGCTGACGGCGGTGGACGCCGCCAACGTCATCGCGCCGGAACATCTCGAGATTCAGACGGCCGAACCGCGCCGGCTCCTGCATCACGTCGTCAACGCCGGGGCGGTGTTCCTCGGTCCCTGGTCGTCGGAGCCGGTTGGAGACTATTTCGCCGGCACCAACCACGTCCTGCCGACCACCGGCGCGGCGCGGTTCTCGTCCAGTCTCGGCGTGGCGGATTTCCAGAAAGACATGTCGGTCATCGACTATTCGTCCGAAAGCCTGCGGGACAACGGCGGGCGCATTATCCTCATGGCCGAGAAGGAAGGGTTGACCGCCCACGCGAATGCGATACGGGTGCGGATGAACGATCTCGGGTGAGGAAGAGCGGGGCGGCGGGCATGTACCTCCGTTCATTTTATGACAGGTCCTCTGGGTCCCCGCGTTCGCGGGGATCCAGCGGACGGATCAAACGAGGAACGATCTCTATTCAGTTGTTTTGCCTTTAGTCAATCATCGCAAAAGTGTCCATATCGGCACCCACACACGTCACCCCGGCGGTGAATCGTCGACCAGCGGGCACGCGTGTGGTTGTGCCGGGGCAAGGTGCGAATGACCCTGTGCTGCAATGCGATTCAGGATTCCCTGCCGTCCGCGTCCAACCCGCCTTGCCCCGTCACAACTTCCCGTTTGAGATGCAGCGGAGGTTTTTTCCGCCGGGGTGACGGTTGAGGGAGGTTGGGATGGATTGGTGAAAATGGCTGGCAGAAGCGTCGTCAAAAAGGCCAAACAGGAAAAAAAGGGACGCCATCGCGGCGTCCCTTTTTTTGACTATCGTAATGGTCCCGCACGTCGCATTACCACGCCGACCGCGTCGCCGCCGCCTTGAAGGTCCGGCGGTTGTCTTCGCTCGGGGGCGGTTCGGAATCGCCGAAGATGGCGCGCATCCAGTGGCCGTCGGTGGGATTGGGGAAGACGATGTACTTGGTGCCGTAGAGGGCGCGGTCCTCTTCCATCAGGGCGAGGCGCTCGTCCACGTCTTTGACGTAGTACTTGCGGGCAAAGTCGTTGAGGTTGTCGCCAAGCATCACCACCACCTGGTATTCTTCGGCGATGGCCTGTTGCGGCGTCTCCTTGTTCGAGGTGTCGCGTTGCACGATCAGGTGCTTTTCGTCGACAAAGGGGAAGCCGTGGGTCTGGAGGTTGCGGGTGGCGAGGGCGTAGGTGTTTTCGCCCTGGTCGCGGTTCGTGACGTAGAAAACTTCGACGCCGTTGTCGGCCGCGTACTTGAAGAAGTCGAGCGCGCCCGGCATGGCTTCGAAGCGGTCGGCCTCGACCCACTTGTCCCAGATGTCGTCGTCGAAGAAATCCTTGCCGGTGCCGACCAGGTGGCCCCAGAAGTTGACGGCGCTCAAGATGGTGTCGTCGACGTCGGTAATGACGGCGAGGGGCTTGTCGCCCGGCCTCCGGTCGCAGAGGGCGTTGTCGAGGTGGAGGCGGGCGATGTTGAAGCCCTGGTAATAGAGGGCGCGGTATTCGGCCGCCGTCTGTTTCCAGGCGACGGCGGCGATAAGGAGGTTGCCCTCGTCATCGGTGGCGCGTTCGGGTTTTTCGGCGGCTGGCAGGGCGGCGGCGGCGAGGAACACGGCCGCGAGCGCGAGCCCTAGGGCGAAGCGGTTTGTCTGCATGGGATCTCCTTTTCTCCAGTGTGGTACGCTCCGCCGCGCAAGGCACTCCGCCCCGCCGCGATGGAGGTACCGGCATACTGTCGCCTATTTTCGGAATTTCGGCAAGTGGAGTCAGGAGGGAAATAACCGGGCGGCGTTGTCGCAGAGAATCGCGGCCAGGCTTTCGGCGTTTGTTCCGCGCACATCCGCGAGCCAATTGAGGGCGTGGGAAAGTTCGTGCACATCATCACTGCCGGGAACAAGAAACGAGTCGGACTCGAGCAGGAGCCGGTCTTCGGGGAACAGGGCCGCGCGTTCCCGCCCTTTGCGGGAATCCTGCCGCGCGGCAAGCTGGCCGACGGTGAAATACGCGCCCCGCTCGGCCAGCGCTTCGACAAACTGGTACGGCCCGGCAAAGGAATGCATGATAAACGGCCGCGCCCCGTCCGCGAGATAGCGCGAGTCCAACGCCGCGACCAGCGGTTCCCACGCCTTGACGCAGTGCAAATTGACCGGCCTGTTGAAATCCTTGGCGAGCCGCAGATGGGCGCGGAACACCGTCTCCTGATCGTCCATGGGCGAGCGGTCCAGCTTCAATCCGTCGAGGCCGATCTCCCCGACCCACGCGCCCGGGTGTCGATGCAAAGCCGTTTCCACCGTTTCTCGCCATCCGCCAGCCGCGACGGCGGTGGCGCTGTACCACGGATGCACGCCAAAGGCGAGCCACGTGCGGGGCCACTCGGAAGCCGCCGCTTCGACGCGCGGGAATTCGTCCGGCTCGACCGCGCACAAAAGCCGGCCGCACACGGCGACCGGCTCGGTTTTACATATTTTTGTCGACGAAACTGCGACATCGCCGTTTTCGGGATCGAGGTGGCAGTGGGCGTCAAAAAGGGCGCGCATGGCTCGTCCTTGCTAGTCCTTGACGGCTTGCAGCCGCTTGCTGGTTCTCCCCTCGATTTCCCGCCGCGTTTCGATAAGCGAGTACACCACCGGCACCACCAGCAGGGTGATAAGGGTGGAGGTGGTCAGCCCGCCCACCACCGCCCGCGCCATCGGCGCTTGCGCTTCGCCGCCGTCGCCCCAGCCCAGGGCCAGCGGCACCAGGCCGAGGATAGTGGTGAGGGCGGTCATGAGAATGGGCCGCAGGCGGCGGCGGCCGGATTCCTCGAGGGCGTTACGGACTTTGAAGCCGTCGCGGCGGCGCAGCAGGTTGGCGTAATCCACCAGGATGATGGCGTTGTTGACGACGATGCCGCCCAGCATGATGCAGCCGATCATCGACTGGAGGTTGATGGTGGTGTTGGTCATGAACAGGATGGTGAGGACGCCGATGGCGGCCAGCGGCACCGAGAACATGACGACGAACGGGTCGCGGAGGCTTTCGAACTGGCAGGCCATGACCATGTAGACGAGGACCAGCGCGAGGATAACGCCGAAGACGAGGTCCTGCATCATGTCGGTCTGGTCCTGGTATTCGGTGCCGTACTCGATGATAAAACCGTTCGGCATGGGAATGAGCCGCAGCGCTTCCTTGAGTTCGTCCATGACCGACCCGAGGGCGCGCTCACCCGACAGGGCGGCGCGGATGGAGGTGACGCGCTGCTGGTTTTTCCGCTCGATGACGGTGGGGCCTTTTTCGTCGACGATGGAGACGACGTTCCGCAGCGACACCTGCCGACCGTCGACGTTGGTGATGGACAGGCTGAGGAGCTCGTCCAGGGTCATTTTCTCCGAATTCACCAGCCGCACTTCGATGGGATATTCCTTGCCGTCGACGCGGTACTCGGCGGCGGTTTTGCCCGCCATGCAGATTTCGAGGAAGGTGGCGATGTCCTCGACCCACAGGCCGAGATCGGCGGCTTTTCGTCGGTCGATGCGCAGTTGCGCTTCGGGCATGCGGCCTTCCCGGGTGATGCGGGCGTCGACGACGCCCGGCACGCCCCTGACGATCGACAGGACCTGGTGGGCGATTTCCTGCGACAAATTCATGTCGTAGCCGCGCACATCGATTTCCACCGGCTCGGACGAGCCGCCCATCCCGCCGCGGCCGAAGGAGCGGCCCTCGGCGACGCGGATTTCCATGCCCGGCACGTCGGCGAACATGCGCCGGAGTTGCTGCGCGACCTGCTCGGTGGAGCGTTGCCCAAGGCGCTGGCGTTCGAGGCGGGTGCCGAGGCGGACGTTGATGCCGGCCTGGTTGGTGGCGACGCCGCGCCAGGACGAGCCGCCGACGTTGGAGATGATGGCCCGCACCTCGGGGATGTTTTACATAATCATCATCTCCAGTTCGCGCATCCGCTCGGACATGAGGCCGAGGCGGATGCCGACCTCCATCTCGGCGTTGACCTGGAGGTTGCCTTCGTCCGTCTTCGGCATCTGCTCGACGTCGATTTTCCCCATGAGGGTGATTGATCCGAGGAGCAGCAGGAAGGTGACGCCAAGGGTGGTCCAGCGGTGTTCAAGGCACCAGTGGATGGCGGCCTTGTACTCGTTTTCCATGGCGCGGAAGCCGGCTTCGCTCGCGTCGAAGGCGTGTTTGACAAAACCCTTTCTCGGCTCGGACCGTTGCAGCCGGATCATGCGGGTGGCGAGCATGGGGACTAGCAGCACGGCGGCGGCGAGGGAGCAGATAAGCGAGAACGCCACCACCAGCGCGAATTCGCGGAACAGCAGCCCCGCCATCCCTTCGATGAAGGTCAGCGGCAGGAACACGACGAGGGTCGTGAGGGTCGAGGCGATGATGGCGGCGAACACTTCGTTCGTGCCTTTTTCCGCCGCGTCGGCGCCTTCAAGCCCTTCTTCCTCGTAGATGCGGTAGATATTTTCCAGCACCACGATGGAGTTGTCCACCAGCATGCCGACGCCGAGGGCGAGGCCTCCCAGGGTCATCAGGTTGAGGGTCAGGCCGTCCAGGTAGAGGACGGCGAAGGTGGCGATGATGGAGACGGGAATGGAGATGGCGATAACCAGGGTCGAAAGAATGTTCCGGAGGAACAGGAGCACCAGGATGACGGCCAGCCCGCCGCCCAACAGGGCGGAAGAGGAGACGTTGGCGATGGAGTTGTTGATGTAGTCTGCCGAGTTGACGATTATCTTGATGTTCAGGTTGTGGTATTCGGCCTGGAGCCGCTCGACCTCTTCCACCACCCGCGCGGCGACCTGCACCGTGTTTGCGCCCGACTGGCGCATGACGGCGATGCGGACCGAGTCCTGCCCGTCCATGCGGGCGACGCGGCGGATGCGGTTCATGCCGTCCGTCACCGTGGCGATATCGCCGATCCGCACCGGAACCCCGTCCCGGACGACGATGACGGTTTCGCGGATTTCTTCGACCGAGGCGAATTCACCCGGGGCGCGGATGGTGATTTCCAAATTGCCCTGGTCGACATAGCCGGCGGGACGGTTGATGTTGGCGCGCTTGAGGACGGTCATGACCCGGTCCAGCGAAACGCCCATGGCGCGGAGGCGGTAGGGGTCGACGTCGACCGACACCTCGCGCTCGCGGCCGCCGAAGATGGTCATGGAGGCGACGCCGTTGATGGATTCAATGCGGAACTTGATCTGGTCTTCAATGAGGCGGCGCATCTCCACCGGGTCCATCTCGCTCGAGATGCCCATAAAGACGATGGGCATGGAGGCGAAGTCGAACTTGAACAGGGTGGGGCGGTCGCAGTCGTCGGGCAGGCGGTTGATCACGCGGTCGATGCGGTCCCGGACGTCGGAGACGGCGACGTCGATGTCGGTGCCCCAGGTGAACTTGACAGTGACGTTAGAGTTGCCTTCGGACGAATTGGACGTCACCTCTTCCGCGCCCGGCACGGCGGCCATCGCCTCTTCGATGGGGCGGGTGACGAGTTCCTCGATAACCTCGGGGCTGGCGTTTTCATATTCGGTGCGGATGCTGACGACGGGGTTGGTGATGTCGGGCATCAGGTCGATGGGGAGGCGCAGGAGCGAAATCGACCCGATAATGACGACAATGAGCGTCACCATCGTCGTGAAGATGGGCCGCTGGATGGCGAACCTGGTTATGTTCATGCGCCGCCCACCGCCTTGTCGACGCCGAGGCTCGCGCCGGGCTGGGAGGGTTGTTTTTCCGGCGCGACGCGGCCGGGCTGGGCCATGGCGTTCGCGTCGGCGACGCGGATGGAGATGCCGTCCTTGAGGAGGTGCTGGCCGAGGGTGACGACCTCGCGGCCGATCAGCGAGGTGCCGTCGACGAGTTCGACAAGCGATCCGTCGCGAATGCCTTCGGTGATGGGTTCAAAGGTGACGCTGGTGCGGGATTCGTCGACCAGGTAGACGCCGCGCCTGCCGTCGTCGCGGCGCACGACCGCCTCGAGGGGGGCGGCGGTCGCGCCGTCGCTGCGGTGGAACTCGATGTTGGCGCGGACGAACATGCCCGGCTTGAGGGCGCGGTCGGCGTTCTGGACAGCGACCTCGACCTCGGCCTCGCGGGTATAGGTGCCGAGCTCCTGGGGAATGCGGGCGACGACGCCGGCGAACTGCCTGCCGGGGAAGGCGTCAGTCGTCACGACGACGTTGTCGCCGAGGGCGATTTTCGGATATTCCTTTTCGCTGACCGAAATCACCGCCCGCACCGTGTCGATGTCGAGGACGGAAATGATGGGGGTGTTCGCCGCCACCATTGCGCCCGCGTCCACGTAGCGCTGGCCGATGACGCGCTGGTCGCCGCCCGCGTCCCATTCGGCGCGGATGCGGGTATAGCCGAGGATGACTTCGCGGGTGCGCAGTTCGGATTCGGTCAGCCGCTGGTTGGCGACGGCGGTCTCGTAGGTTGCCTCGCGCGCCTTGATGACGGCGTCGGCCTGGTCGAATTCCTGGGTCGACATCACCCGTTCGCGGTGGAGGTTGGAGGCGCGCTCGAAATCGCGGCGGGCGATCTCCAGTTGCGCCTTGGCGTCGTTGACATTCGCCTTGGCGACGGCCAGCTTGGCCTGGGCCTGTTCGACGGCAAGGACGTGTTCGTCGTCGTCGAGGACCGCGAGGATCTCGCCCCGGTTGACGATGTCGCCGACGTTGAAGTTAATTTGGCGGATGATGCCGGAAATTTTCGGCGCAGCGTCGTAGCGTTCGTCCGCCTTCACCGAACCGGTAAAGACGACGCGGTCGCCGAGGTCGGCCCGCCGGATAAGTGCTGTCTCCACCGCCACGACGCCGGTGCCGCGCCCGCGCCGCGCCCGTTCCTGCGCCCGGGTGGTGAAATATTTATAGCCGACCGCGCCCACGATCGCCACAAGCACTATCAGGACGATTATTTTCCGCATTCCAATCCCCAAATCCCATATACATATATAAATGGAAACCGTGTGGAGCTTGACTTGTATCGCTCCGGAATTTACCATAACAAACCGGACCGGGTACCGGCCGGCGGGTTTGACGCACGATACAGGGGGCCCCTCTATATTGTCGGCAAAATCCGGACCATCCCCGATAGTTTAGTATAGAGTGGGACACAGATATGTCACAAAAAATAGGGAAAACCGGTCGCCAGGAGCCGGATGTGGCGGCGATTCGCTTTCTGATTCTCGATGTTGACGGCGTAATGACCGATGGTTACGTGACTTACACCTCCTCGGGCGAGGAGCTTAAATCGTTTAACATCAAGGACGGCGCCGGTATAAAATACTGGCGGCGTTCCGGCCACGGCGCCGGCATCATCACCGGCAGGACCAGCGACATTGTCAAACGCCGCGCCGCCGAATTGGGCATCGAGTATGTGGAAATGGACGCCAAGGCCAAATTGCCCGCGTTCGAGCGGATGATCGACGCCGCCGGCGTGACTATGGACGAGGTGGCGATGATCGGCGACGATCTCCTCGACCTTCCCATTATCCGCCGTGTCGGCTTGGGGATAGCGGTAGCGGACGCGGTGGCGGAGGTGCGGGAGGCAGCCCACTGGACCACCACCCTCCCGGGTGGTCGCGGCGCGATCCGCGAAGCGATCGAGCGGATTCTCAAGGCTCAGGGCCGCTGGGACGCCATCATGGAGCGGTATTTGGTGTAAAGCGGTATAGGGAACTCCGTGAAAGAGAAGCTGAAATACGGTGACGGCACAGGACCACGGGGATGGACGGTCAGTGCACCAAACTAAGCTATCGGCCCCGTTCCATACTTTCTCGAAACGCTTGAGGGACCAAGGGAGTCAGACACATGCCGTACACCCTCCGCCCCACCCGTCCGTCTGAATTTCGTGAGACAGAAGTCCTGACACGGGAAGCCTTTACCGGGCTAGTGCTCCCGGCCGGACCCCGCATTCCCGAGCCGGGCGAGCCCCCGTGCGACGAGCACCTGCTCCTGCACCGGCTGCGGGAAAGCGATCTGTATATTCCCGAACTCGACTGGGTCGCGCTGGACGGCGACACTATTATCGGCAACATCGTCTACAGCCACTCGAAAGTTGTCGACGACGACGGCGCCGTCCATTCGGTCATCACCTTCGGCCCCCTCAGCGTGCTCCCGTCCCGGCAGCGCCAAGGGGTGGGCAAGGCCTTGCTGAAGGCGACCATGGAACATGCGAAGTCGATGGGATTCAAGGGGATAGTCATTTACGGACACCCGTCCTATTATCCGCGCTTCGGCTTTGTCGATGCCGGCCGATTCGGCATCACCACCGCCGAAGGCGAGAACTTCGACGCCTTCATGGCCTGCGAACTGTTCCCAGGCGAGTTGGACGGCGTATCTGGAAAATTTGTCGTGGACGAAATTTTCCGGATCTCGATGGATGATTTGCGGGAATTCGACAAGCTGTTTGTGTAGAATGGCAGGGTCCGCATGCCGTGCCATGCGCCCTGACGCAGCCGAGGAAGCCATCGCCTTATGCGAACCCATAGCCAACCGGCGGCCGGTGTGGTGCTGGCAGTACTGTTCCTCTTGTTCGCCCCTGTCTCGCGGGGCGAGGAGCAAGCACAGCCGTACGAAAAAATCCGCTACCCCACCTTTGCCAACGGACGGCTCCAGTCGCTGCTTGAGGCGGATCAGGCCGAGGCGTACGATCTCACCGCCGGCACGCCACGCATTAATCTGAAAAACGTCGTCATCACCCTGTACGATCACACGGACGAGGTCGTCGCCCGCACGCCGGACGACCAGCCCCTGCCGGTCAAGATGACCATCACCTCCGACCGGGGCTATTTCACCCGTCGCCCGCCCGAACCGGGCGCCGAACCGGAAGACATCGCCAACCTCGAAGGCAACGTCGTTCTCCGCCAGATGCGCGTCCACCCCGAGCCGCCCCGGCAGCGGCTGCGCACGCCCAACCTCGATCCGTCCATCGAAACGGAAATCCGCTGCGAGCACGCGCAGTGGAATAACTCCCTGCGCAAGCTGAACGGCGACGGCGATGTCGAGTTCATCCAGGAAGACAGCCGCATCCTCGGCACCGGCTTCCTCTACCTCGCCGACGACGAGGCGCTCGAGGCGGGATCGTCCACGTCCAATATCAAGGATTGGGGCGGCATCATCTTTATCGAACACAACGCCCGCATGATTATCGAGCGGGCCGACTTCACCGATTACACCTCCAATCCCGGCGCGTCGGGCCATACCGAAATCACCTGCCGCGACACCGCCTCCTACAAGCTCCGCGAGCGCGAAATCCAGTTCGAGCGGGACGTCAAGATCACCCGTCCCGGCCTGGTCATCGAGTCGGACATCCTCAAGGTGTTTCTCCGCCGCGAAGACGACCCGATTCCCGAAGGCACGGCCGGCAACCTCAACCCCGGCCAGGTGAAGAACATCGTCGCCACCATCGGCAACCGGCCCGGCTCGGTCGTCGTCACCGGCTACCGTTTCGACGAAGTCCGGGGCATCGAGGTGCCGCAATACACCGCCCGGGGCGGCCGCGCCGACTTCGATTACGACACCAACCGAATCACCCTCACAGACACCCGCGAGCAGCGCTGGCCCGAGGTCGAATTCGGCCCCGACCGGGACCGCATTTCCGACGGCAACCTGATTTTCGTCTTCACCCAGGTCAAGACGCCCGACTCGGCCGCGCGTTCCGGCGGCGGCGGCGAAACGGTCCTGGACAGCCTCGCCACTTCCGGCGGCAGGGGCGAAGTGATTCTCCGCTCGCGCCGGGGCGACGATACCGGCCCCATCGTTCCCACCATCGTCAATTACCGGGGCGAGATGAGCTACAACCGCGTCGACGGCCGCATCCGCTTCCAGCAGAACGTCACCCTGCGCCGCGACGATCTCTATATCAGTTCGCAAATCCTCGACCTGCGCCTGTCCTCCGACGGCACCTCGGTCGAGCCGAACCAGGTCAACCGCATCCTCGCCGAAGAGGACGTCGAGCTTCGTTCCGGCGTCTACCAGGCCCGGGCGCAGCGGGCCGAGTACGACATCTATTCCGGTCCCATCGGCCCTGTCGGCACCGGCCTCGACACCCTGCGCCTGTTCGGTCCTCCCCAGGCGACGCCGCCGCATCCGTGGATACGCGATCAGGAAGGGAACCAGATCAGCGCGCCGGAAATCCACATGCAGCGCCTCACCACCGAGGCCGGCTTCCGCGACCAGCACCTGATGGTCGCCCGGGGCGGCACCTCGGTGTGCGACTTCGTCACCGGCGGCACCAACGCCGAAGGCCAAACCAGGCCCAAGGTCGTGTCGATCAAGTGCGAACGCGGCATGGAATATAATCAATCCAGCAAGAAGGCGCGGTTCGAAGGCCAGGTTATCGTGACCTCAGACTCGCCCGAGGACAGCTACGTCCTCACGAGCGATCGCCTGCTTCTCGATTTCGAGGAGTCGCCGGATCAGAATAATCCGAGCGAATACGTCACCTGGATTCGCCGTATCACCGCCGAAGGCAACGCGCGCCTGCTCCAGGACGCGCGTATCTGCGAAGCCATCAACATCATCCGGGACTTCCCGTCGCAAGACCCGAAGGAGGGCGACATCTACCTCCAGGGCGCGGTCGGCCAGGGAGCCCAGCCGCCGCAGATGGCAATCCTGCGCGAACAGAACGGCGAACAGTTGGGCGCGATGTTCGCCGCGCCTCTCATCAAATCCTCCG
This sequence comes from Planctomycetaceae bacterium, assembly GCA_021203245.1. Classification (GTDB taxonomy): domain Bacteria; phylum Planctomycetota; class SZUA-567; order SZUA-567; family SZUA-567; genus JAJBSZ01. Next base: position 4,048 of record JAJQBO010000092.1, on the reverse strand, counting down.
CCACCGGCGATATCGTCCAGGCCAACGGTCCGGGCGAATTGTCGATGCCGGACGAAGCCACCGATGTGCTTACGGGCATGCAGGGCCGGTCGGAAATCCATTTCGAGGGCGCAGCCAGCTACGAAGCGATGCAGGGCGGCGTCACCTCCATCGCCCGCTTCTGGGGCGGCGTTGTTTTGCGCCAGCCGGCCCGGAACATGGTGGTCACGGCGGACGAGATGGACGCCCGCTTCTACCAGGAGGACAACCCGACCGGGGTTGTCGCCTCGACGACCGGCGCGATCGAACTGGAGCGCATCGGCACGCTCCGTATGGTGGAAGGCCGCTTCAACGTCAGGCTCGAACACCTTACCAACAAAGGCGGCCGCCGCATCGCCGTCGGCGATGTCGGCGTGGTGGAGTTTACTCCCAACGGCAATATTTTGCGGTTGACCGCCGACCGGTCGGTGGACGCGCGCCGCTTTGTCATGACCCGCGACTTCGACGGCCTGACGCTCAGGTCGCCGGAAATCGAAGTCCGCGAGGCCCAGGGCATCACCCGCGCCGCCGGTCCGGGCGATCTGCAGATTCCGGCCGACAATTCCACCACCGGCATGTCGGGCACGCCGACCCGCATTCTGTACGGCGAAAACGGATCGCTCGTCTACAACGAACTGGCGCTCAGCATCAACGTCTCCGACAACGTCCGCATCGTCCAGCCGGGGCCGAACGAGAACTGGAGCTATCCCAGCCTGGACGGCATCTGCGAGCGGATGGAAATAATTCTCTACGAGCCGCCGGCGGTGACGATGACGGGCGAGGACGCCCTGTCGCGGGTGCGGAAGATGGACGCTATCGGATCCGTGCTGCTGCGGGTCTATGCGCCACCGCCTCCGGACAACCCCGGCCTCGACTGGCTGAGCCGGCCCGGCACCACCTTCTTTACCCGTGGCGACCAGGCGGAATACAACGTGCCGGACGGGCTGATCTCCATCTTCTGCCACGGCCCGAACCGGCAGCCGCAACTGCTCCTGAACATAGTCGAGGGACCGGGCAGCCGGCCACGGCGGCAGCGGCTTCGCGCCGACCGCTTTGTCCTCCAGGCAAACGCCCAGCCCAGGCGCTGGAATTTTGAAGGCCAGCTCGAGTCGAACGCCATCAACGAGGGCGAGCCGTTCGACTTTGTCGACTGATGCCGATAAACGACTGTTGTATCCCGTCGTCACCCCGGCGGTGAAGCGATGAACCGGGCGAGGGGCGTGTGGTTGAGCCGGGGCAAGCATGGTCGCGAGTGGCTCCGGTATTGCTTTTTATACTGCAACGAATGCATCTCCGGCTGCCCCGGCACAACCACACGGTTTCCGCACAGCGACCGTGAGCACGCCGGGGTGACGACGGGGGGAGGACGACGCAAACGGTCGTTTTTGGCAACTCAACGAGACAACACTTTGCAGCACCATATAAGGGGACTCCGTGACGAAACGACCGGCTCGTAAAAAATCCAGGTTCGGCCTGGTGGTGGCAATATGCGCGGCGCTGGTGGTGCTGGTTTTTGCAGCCGCCTATGCCTACCCGTTCTATACCTATATGCGCGATGTCGCCCGCATCCGGGTCCAGAACGTGGACTTGAACCAGGTCGAAGACGGCGAATACCGCGGCGAGTGCGACATCGGCATACTTGCCGCAGCGGTGAGGGTGGTGGTGCGGGCGAATCGTATCGTGGATCTGGAACTGCTCGAGCACCGGCACGAGCGGGGCGCGGCCGCCGAAGCCGTCGCCGACTCGATCTTCCTCGAAGGGCGCATCGACGTCGACGCCGTCACCGGCGCGACCAATTCGAGCAAGGTCATCCAGGAAGCCATGTACAATGCCCTCACCGGTCGGCACACCTATCGGTAGACAACCATGGACGACGCAAACGAATCGGCCCAACCCGCCCCGGCCCGCCTGCGCGGACTGGTGGCGGTCGTGCAGTACCTGGGGTTGCCCCGATGGTCGTTGCAGGCGACCGCGCTCTCGTTTTATTCAATCCTGGGCGTCGTCCCTTTTCTGGCCCTGTGCTTTTCCATAGCCAAAAGCTTCGGGCTGGAGGAGGCGCTCTCCACCGCGCTGCAGGAATTCTTCACCAGCTTCGACGGCCAGGAGGAGATCCTCGTCCGCCTGCGCGGGTTTGCCGACAACCTGATCGCCAACTACTCCGGCAGCATCATGGCGTTTTCCGCGCTGATTCTGATCTTCTGGTCCGGCTTCCACCTGCTGCAATTGGTGGAATCGGCCCTGGGGGTGGTTTTCGGCTATCGGCCCGACCGGCGGACCACCCACCGGTTTCTCGACTACTTCGCCGCCATGATTCTCGTCCCCATGGTCGTCGTCATGACAGGCGCCATCAACATCTACCTGACCGGTCTCGCCAACCGCAACTGGTCGCTCCCCTTCGGCTTCGACACAAGCCGCCTCGTCACCGGCCTCATCATCGTTATCCCCTATGTCATGTGGTGGATGGTGCTGACCGGCGCGTACATCTATTTCAGCCGCGGCCTGGCGGCCCGGCGGGAGTGTCTCTTGGGCGGCTTCCTGACCAGCCTGGCCTTTCAAATCTTTCAAGGTCTCTACATCACCATCATGGTGTCGATCAGCAGTTATAACGCGATCTACGGCAGTTTTGCCGCCATCCCGCTGTTCATGATCTGGCTCTATTCCTCCTGGCTCATCGTCCTCGGAGGAGGAGAACTGACCCGCCGCCTCTCCGACTGGTTTACCGCGCGGATACCCGTGCTGCAGCCGCTTCCGGCGATGACCTGGCGGGAGACGGTCGACCTGGCCCAGGCGGTCATGGCCGAAGTGGGGCGCAATTTCACCGCCGGCCCCGACGGCGGCGCGACCTCTTTCCGCGATCTCGCCAAAGCCACCCGCGCTCCGATGCCCCGTTTGGGCGCGGTCGTGACATCCCTTATCGCGGTCGAACTGCTCGTCCCTGTCGCCGCCGCCAGCGGCGGCCACCAGCCGTCGTTTTTGCCCGCCCGCAATCCCGAAGGGCTGAGCGAATCGTATGTCCTGGAGAAGCTGGAGAATGGGCGGGTGATAGTGTGAGGGCGCTGTGCACTCCTTGAGGGTACCCGTCGCGTCGTTCCCCACTCGGAACAATAACACACGGCGCCCCCGCGAACGCGGGGTCCAGCGGATGGGAGCAATCATGGAACGGTATGCTTCACAAATCCGGGATGCGAAACGGGTATGGACCACCGTTCCTTTATTGATAGGCCTCAGGGTTCCCGCGTTTGCGGGTACGTGTATGGCAAGTAAGCCTGAAGTAGGGATTACTTGCATAAGGAGACCGACAGGGGTAGGAAGGCGTCTCCAGGCCGCTGGGATTCCCGCCACGGTTGTCCCGGCAAACCGAATCCCCCGACCGGCGACCCAATTGGCCAAAACGGATACAAAAGATTGCATAGCTTTGGCTCGGTACGCCGTTCCGACTGTGGAGCAGGAAGCGACGAGGAGTATAATTCGCCGACGCCAGACGGTCATACGCGAATTGGCGAAAACCAAAGTCATGATTAAGTCATTCCTGACTTGTCACAGCCTTCCCATACCCAACGGGCTGAAGGCCTGGAATACCAAGAGTCGTCTGGAGCTGGAGACGTTGGCTAAGCAGCCAGGTCTACGTTTTACCTTGGACAGCCTCTTGCGTCAGTTTCGCCAGTTTGAAGAGGAGAAAAAGCTGTTGGAGCGGACCGTGACGTGGGTCCAATAACCTCAGCCACTTTCGTGCGGAACTTCTCGTCGGACCGCTTCGAATGCTTGGAAAAACTGACCAGCTTCTTTGGCCTGGCTCCCGTGGTGAGCCGTAGCGATGAGAGCAAGGGCAAGTCACGTCTGGTTCCCTGCGGCCAAGTGGCGTTACCGAGCATGCTTGTCGAAGCGGTGTGGGTATTGTCGTCCAAAGAAAAGAGGTCCAAGGATTATCATGCCAAAGTCCGGCGTCGCAGCGGACTCTTCCAGAAGCGATAATAGTGCTAGAGTGTGTCGTCACAATATTTTCAGCCAACGACAGACACACCGAATATAA
>JAJQBO010000208.1:17645-21857 GCA_021203245.1 Planctomycetaceae bacterium | reverse complement strand
CCCTTCCGGGGGGGGCGGAAGGGGCTCGGGACTTTGGCGCACGAATTCGGACCAGGAATTCGATCAGAATGGGGGAACGCGCGCCTACCAACCCTGGGGAAGGCTGGTATCTGCACTATACTTCCGGCCACTTTTTTTGTCAACGTTTTTTCACGATAAAAATTGATTTATTCCATTTGGTTTCGCTGTCGCGCCTGGTGCAAACGGCAGCTTCCCCATGGTCGGCCACGGCTTAGGATTGTGTCCGTACGCAGGGCGCGTGCGGCGCAGTTTTTCAGGAACCGGAGTATTCCTGATCGGAATCTTCCCGTTCTCTTCGTGCCGCCAGACACCTGCGGCGGAAAGCTCCGCGCGCCGGGTTTTACATTGAAAATAAAACCGAATCCCGTAAACTATCGTGTGTTCCGTCTGTACGGACGCCGTTCGCGGCGTTTTTTTTGTTGGCTTCCTTATCACTCTTCCAAACGTCAAGAGGGCCTGCCGTGTCAATGGATCTGTTCCGTCGTAAACAAAAGCTCATCTTCTGGATTGTGACCATCATCATCGTCCCGTCCTTTGTCCTGGTCTGGGGTATCGGCGGCATGGGCGACAACCGCGCCGGCGGCGACTTCCAGGTCGGCCAGGTGAGCGGCAAGTCGGTCAGCTATGCCGAATTCGAAGCGTTCCAGAAGCGGCTCCGGGCCGCCCTCGGCGGCATTCCGCTCCAGTTCGCCGCCGCGCCCGGCGCAGGCACCCAGGCGGAGGAGATCTACAAATACCTCTTCGCCTACCAGGTCCTGCAGGACGCCGAACGCGCCGGCATCCGCGCCTCCGACCTCCAGGTCGGCACCTATCTCGACAACGCCCACCCCACCGTCTCGCAGGTCATCCGCGCCGACGATCCGCAATCGCGCGAGCGCGCCGTCGACGAGGTGTGCCGCCAGATGCAGATATCCCGCGCCGAGTTCGTGCGCGGCCTGCGCGAATGGCAGACCATCGGCAATTACCTCGACGCCGACGCCAACCTCACCGCCGTCAACGACGAAACGGTCTATTCCTTCTACTCCCTGAACAAGAGCCAGGTGATGGTCAAGCGCATCCGCTTTGTCGAATCCGACGGCGTCAAGGAAGAGGCGAAGGCGGCTATCATGAACAAGCCGGAAGCGGAACTGCAGGAAGAGGTCCGCGCCCACATCGCCGCCAACGCCGATCAGCTTCGCTACCGCGAGCCGGCCCGGTGGCGCTTCGCCTATGTCTTTTCCCCCAACGTGCCGGCCGACTCGGTCCGCCAGCCCACCGAGGCGGAGATCCGCGACGCCTACGAACAGGGCAAGACCCAGCGCTACAACGACGCGCCGCTGTCCGAAGTCCGCGACCGCATCCGCGCCGAGCTCGTCCAGCAGGAAGTCGACCGCCAGACCATCCGCAACTTTAACGTCGACATCGATCCGCAACTGCGCGGTCCGGGAGCCGAACTGAGCCTGGCCGAATTGGCCAACCTCACCCCGCTGGTCAAATACAACGTCACCGCCAAGGACACCGGCGCCGAGCCGATTCCCGCCGCCGACGTGGTCCGCGCCCTGCCGGGCGGCGTGATCATGATGATGCAGCAGCTTCTCGACAGCATTGAAATGGCGCCCGCCGCCATCCGCGACCGCACCATCGAAGAATGGAAAAGCGGCTGGGACATGTCGGGCCGGCCGTTCAAGGCCGAGGACGGCTTCTACCGCCTGCGCCTTCTCGACTATGTCCCGTCCGTCCCGGCGAACCTCGATACGCCCGAAGACGGCGTCGCGCCCGAGTATTATGAAAAAGCCATCGAGGATATGGTCGGGGCCCGCGCCGAAGAGATTATCCTGGAAGAATCCAGAAAGATGGAAGAACGGCTGCGCGAATACTTCGCCGCCAAGGAACGGGGCGAGCCGGTTCCGGACGAGGATTTGGCGCGCGAGTTCGAAGCCATGCCCGTCGACACCATCAGCTATCTGCAAATCGCCGATTCGATGTACGAACTCGGCCGCCTCCCCATCGGCGACATGATGGGCCCGACGCAGTTCCGCGATCCCGCCACCGGCGAGGTCGGGCAGGAACTGGTGGTTGTCGTCGACCGCCGCGTGCCGTCGCGGGCCACCTTCAACGCCGAGCCGGAAGAGGTCAAGGGCACCTTCCGCCAGATCGCCCAGGCGAACTACCAGGGCAACTACGGCTTTACCTACAGCGTCAACGGGCCGGCGGCGGTGATTCAGCCCAGCCCGGCCATCATGGCCGGCCTGGCCGACCGCTACAATCGGGGCGAACTGCGGGTCAATCCCGAGCTGTTGCGAACCGGCGACGAAGGGTAACAGGCTCTTCGGGGCGGGTGCCGGACAGCGGCAAAATGTAGTGGACTCTCTTGCGCGTTGTCCTGTATAATCGGGCAAACCTTTCCCGAACGCCAACCCGTGGGAGTGTGTCGGTCCACGAATGAAGGAGATATCCATGTCAGCCGGAGGCGAGCGCGTCTTTCTGTTACCTGGCGAATATCACGTGGCCCGGACGCCGTGCCATATGGCGACACTGCTGGGGAGTTGCGTCGCAGTCTGTCTGCGCCATGAATCGAAGCCCTACGCGGCCATGAACCATTATCTGCTGTCCACCAACCCGGGCGGCGGCGATCCCGACAAGGGCCGTTACGGCGACAGCTCGATTGAGACAATTATCTGGCTCATGAAAAAGCTGGACGAGCGGGGCAAGATGACTGCCAAGATCTACGGCGGCGGCGCGGTGGTGGGGCACCTGGGCACAACCTCCGACATCGGCGGTAAGAACATCCAGATGGCCCGTACCTTGCTGAAGAAGCACGGCATTCCCATTGTCGCGGAAGACGTCGGCGGCACCAAGGGCCGGCGCATCTACTTCGACACCGCCAAGAACGAGGTGGTGGTCAAGGTCATCCAGAAGACCGAGGAAGGCGCGCGTCTGGAGGAAAAGCGCCGCGATCTGGCGTCCCGCAAGACCAAGGTGCTGGTCGTCGACGATTCGCCGCTTGTCCGCAAAATCCTCGTCCAGGCCATCAGCGGCACCAAGGACATGGAGGTGTGCGGCGAGGCCGGCGACGCGTTCGAGGCGCGGGACAAGATTCTCGAGCTCGACCCCGACGTCATCAGCCTGGACATCATTATGCCCAAGCTCGACGGCCTCAAGTTCCTGAAGTCGCTGTCGCAGCATTATCCGAAGCCGGTCGTCATCTGCTCCACCATCGCCAAGGACCAGTCGCAGGTCGCCGCCAAGACAAAGGAATACGGCGCGGTGGACGTTATCGACAAAGACACCTTGCACCTGTATAAGGGTCTGGCGGTGGTGCAGGAAGCCTATATCCCGAAAATTCGCCGCGCCGCCGGCAAGGTGGTGCGCAAGATGATGTTCAAGGATTGAGGCGGCACACGCCAACATATCAAAAGTAAAGGCTCCTCACCGTTTGTCGGGAGGAGCCTGTTTTATGGCATCCAAATGACTCTGTTACGTATAGTGCCGTCGGCACCTTGCTATTTGAATTGTGTTGTCTTCGATACGGTAGATCAGTCGGTGCACTTGGGTAATTCTTCTACTCCAAAAACCATCCAAATCGTGTTTCAGCGGCTCCGGTTTGCCGATACCAGTATGACCATTGCGTTCAATATCTTTGATAAGGTCGTTTACTTTACGAAGGATTTTCCGATCATTCGCTACCCAATACAGGTAATCCTCCCACGCCTGGTCGGAGAAAATCTTATCCATGGTCGACCAGTTCCCGTTTCGTACCCTTGCCGCGCTTCAATTGGTCGATGGATTTAAGTAACCGTTCGTAATCCGCCGTGTCGCTTCTGATGTAAAGGTTCTCCATCAGGTTGTTATATTCCGCCTCGGACAGGATGACGACGTTCTCATCCTGCTTCCTGGTTACAATGATGGTTTCCGAATCATGGACTGCCGCGTCGCAGTACTTTTTGAAATGTTCTCGCGCCGTAGTGTAGTTGATAGCGATCATGGTCTTTCTCCTTGCATATATTGTACAGCATCCTGTACAGATGTCAAGCAAAGCCCTCGTTCTTCGAAATCATTGCTGATTAGTGTGATTTCCCTCTCTCCGCAATAAGTCCATCCCGACTCTCCCCACTCGTCACCCCGGCGTGCGGACCTCCATCAGCGGGAAAACGGGCGGTTACGCCGCGGTCCACCCCACCCACACTCCCGGCACTAAACACATGCGGACGG
>JAJQBO010000208.1:0-17635 GCA_021203245.1 Planctomycetaceae bacterium | reverse complement strand
ACTCTCCCCACTCGTCACCCCGGCGTCAAAAACGTCCATCAGTGGCACGAACGGGCGGTTCGGCCGGGGTCCACGCCACCACCAGTCGCGGCACTAAACTCATGCGGACGGCAGGGAATCTTCCTGCATTGGCTCTTCCCGGCATGGACCCCGGCCAAACCGCCCGTTCGTGCCACTGATGGACGTTTTTGACGCCGGGGTGACGTGAGGGCAGAGAGAATGGTAGACGATGATAAAGTGGCCCAAAACAAAGCCGTCGGGTCGAAACCCGACGGCAAATCAAACTGCACCGCAGTGTGTCTTCCAGACAGCCCTACAAGATATATTTCGACAAATCCTCATTCCCGGCGATGCCCTCCAGCCTGCCGCGCACGGTATCCCCGGTGATGACGATATGCTTGCCGCGCAGGTCGGGGGCGTTGAACGACACATCCTCCAGCAGCTTTTCCATAATCGTGTGAAGCCGCCGCGCGCCGATGTCCTGGGTGGACTGGTTGAGATTTGCCGCGAATTCGGCCATCGCGTCCAGCGCGTCGGGCGCGAACTCCAAATCCACCCCTTCCGTCGCCATGAGCAGGCGGTACTGCTTAGTTAGGGCGTTTTTCGGGTGGGTGAGGATGCGTTTGAAGTCGTCCCGGCTGAGCGGGTTCAGTTCGACGCGAATCGGGAAACGGCCCTGCAATTCGGGGATGAGATCCGACGGCTTGCGGCCGTGGAACGCCCCGGCGGCGATGAAGAGGATGTGATCCGTTTTCACCGGGCCGTACTTGGTGACGACGGTCGCGCCTTCGACGATGGGGAGGAGGTCCCGCTGCACGCCTTCGCGTGAGACGTCGGGGCCGTCGCCCCGGTGCGACCCGATCACCTTGTCGATTTCATCGATAAAGATGATGCCGCCCTGTTCGGCCCGCTCGATGCCTTCGCGCTGGATGGAGTCGTCGTCCAGCAGCTTTTCCGCCTCTTCCTGCTGGAACATCGCCAGCGCTTCGGGGACGGTGATGCGGCGGGATTTGCGTTTGCCAGGCATCATTTTGCCGAGCATCTCCTGCATCTCCATCGCCATCTCGTCCGACCCGACCGCGCCGAAAATGCCCGACATCGGCGGCGGCGCGTTGACTTCGATTTCAATCTTCTTGTCGGCAAAGCCGCCGGCGCGAAGCTGGGCCCGCAGTTTTTCGCGGGTGCGGGTGTAGCGTTCCGCCGCCTGTTTGCCCTCGTCCGTTTCGTAGTCGGCGTCGGGGCGGGGGAGGAGGAAGTCGAGGACCCGCTCCTCGGCGGCGTCGCGGGCCGAGGCGGCGACCCGTTGCATGGCCTCGGCCTGCACCTGGGCGATGCCGGCCTTGGCGATGTCGCGAATCATGCTTTCGACGTCGCGGCCGTGGTAGCCGACTTCGGTGTATTTGCTCGCCTCGACCTTCAGGAAGGGCGCGCCGGTCATGTCGGCGAGGCGGCGGGCGATCTCCGTCTTGCCGACGCCGGTGGGGCCGATCATGATGATGTTCTTGGGCGTGACTTCATTGCGCATCTCGGGGTCAATCTGCTGGCGGCGCCAGCGATTGCGGATGGCGATGGCGACCGCCTTTTTGGCGTCGTCCTGGCCGATGATATATTCATTCAGCTTTTCGACGATTCGCGCCGGGGGCAGGTCGTCCATCAGGGTTTTGACATGGGTATCGCTCATGTGCCTGGTTGTATCCTTTTTGCTATAAAAATTCCGCTCACCAATGATTGTCCCGCTCCGCGAGCGGCCTGCCGAAAATTTCCGCATAGACGAGCGCGTCCTGGGCCGCCTTCGGGTTGTTCCGAAGCGTGGTAACGTACCTGTGCTCGGCCCGGCGCGTCGACCGCAGTGTTTCGTCCGGCAGGGCGTCAAGCGTCTTGGCGACAAGCGACCGCGCCTCGGCCGGAACCTGGGGCCTGGGAGCGGCCGGGCGGTAGGTCCCGGCCACCGCCTGCCGTACCGGACGGACCGGCTCCGGCTGGGGCGGCGGCGCGGGCGGCCTTTCTTCTTCTCCCGAGAGGCGGCGGATAACGTCCTCGAGAGTCATGGTTCGGGGTTCTTCCGGGCGGGGCGCTTGTTCGAGCCGTTCCCGCTCCACCCGTTCCCGCTCCATGCGTTCCTCGTGCTGGCTGGGGGCGGGAGTCTCGGGCCTGATCCCGTCCGCCGCGCTCCGGGCGCGGCGGCGGGGCTGGGCCGATTTCTGCGGCGGCTTGCCGCCGATGAGATCGATAAGGATGTCTGCGATGATATCAAGCATTGTTACCTCTCTTTCGCCGGGTTAGGACTTCGGCGAGTTCGACTCCGACCCGGTGCCGCCGATGGCGGAACGCATGTCGGTGTCGGCCTTGATGTTGTTCATGCGGTAATAATCCATGATGCCGAGGTTGCCGGAGCGGAACGCTTCCGAGATAGCCAGCGGAATCTGCGACTCGGCCTCGACCACCTTGGCGCGCATTTCGAAGATGCGGGCTTCCTGCTCGGCCTGGCTGGCGCGGGCTTCGGCGGCGCGCTTTTCGGCGTCGGCCTGGGCGACCTGTTTCTTCGCCTGGGCGCGGTCGATTTCCAGCTTTGCGCCGACGTTTTCGCCGACATCGACGTCCGCGATGTCGATGGAGAGGATGTCAAAGGCGGTTCCGGCGTCCAGGCCCTTGGCAAGCACCGCCTTGGAGATGCGGTCGGGGTTTTCCAGCACCTGCTTGTAGTCGATGGACGACCCGATGGCGGAGACGATGCCTTCGCCGACGCGGGCGATGATGGTCTCGTCGGTCGCGCCGCCGACGAGGCGTTCGATGTTGGTGCGGACGGTGACGCGCGCCTTCACTTTCAACTGAATGCCGTCCTGGGCCACGGCGTCGAGGGTTACCTTGTTGGTGGCCTGGCCGATGGTGGGGCTGGGGCAGTCGATGACGCGGGGGTCGACGGAGGTATTGACCGCCTTGACGATGTCGCGGCCGGCGAGGTCGATGGCGCAGGCCTTGTCGAAGGGCAGCGGAATGTTGGCGCGGCTGGCCGAAATCAGGCCGCGGACAACGTCCAGAACATTGCCGCCGGCCAGCAGGTGCGCGGCCAGGCTCTGCGGCTCGATGGCGATGCCGGCCTGGTGGGCCATGATGAGGGCCTGCGACAGGACGGGGACATTGCCCTTGGCCAGGTAGTGGGCTTCAAGGAAGTCGCGGGAGATCCGCAGGCCGGCCTTGTGGGTGGTGATCATGGCGCTGACGATCATGGCCGAATTGACCTTGCGGATAAACATGCCGACGAGGTCGATAAAGCCGATGGGCACGCCCGAGGCGCGCGCCTGCAGCCAGGTCCGGCCGAAGGAGAAGACGATAAAGAAGACGGCCAAGACCAGCACCACCACCACGAGGGCGATAAGGCCCATGATGGAGGAGGGAATTTCGTTGAGGAAGTTGCTCATGTGCGTTTCTCCTGGGTATTGTTCAAAAACTCGGTGCGTGCCGCAGCCGAGAAAAAATCGTTACGCCTGTGGACGCTGGACCGCGACCACGATGCGGTTGGGCGCGGCTTCCCGCACCACGACGCTCGTGCCGACTTCGATATAGACGCCGTCCGTCACCACGTCCAAGAGTTCGCCCGAATCGAGGCGGACCTTGCCGGCCGGGCGGAGCATCGTTTCGGCGACGCCGGTTCGGCCGGTAAGGAGTTGCAATCGGATGCGGGCCGATTCGCGCGGCTCGTCCCGGAGCAGTTCCGGGTAGGGATTGTGCCCCCCGGGCTGGGATTCGGAAAGGAAAAACCGGCCGATATAGGGGATGTCCTCCCCGTACTTGGAAATAAGGATAATCACCGCGATGGCCGCCAGCATGCCGAGGAAGATAAGGAGCGTAAACGCGCCCACCTCCTGCCACATGAACTGCTGCATGTAGTCGGAGCTCCAGTCGGGGGTAAAGGCGAGCAGGAGTCCGCCCAGCACCCCGAGGATGCCCAGGATTCCCGCGACGCCGAAGCCGGGGATGACCATGATTTCAATCACCAGCAGGATGATGCCCAGCAGGAACATGGCGATGCCGAGCGGGCTGCCCCGGTCGTGCATTAAGAGGGTGGCGAAGAAACAGGCAAAGCCGATGATGCCGATGGCGGCGGGGATGCCGCTCCCGGGAGCGTGGTACTCGGTCACCAGCCCGGCCACGCCGACGACCAGGAACACGCCCAGCAGCACCACCACCCACAGCGGCAGGCCGAGGTCGGAGACGCTGGGGATGAGCTTTTTCAAATCCAGTTCGCCGACCGGCACCTCCGGCCTGACGATTTCGTCCTGGCCGATGCCCCGGGACGAGTAGAACGCGTCGGCCGAGTCGACCATCTCCGAGGCGACGCCGTACTCCACCGCCTGCGGCGCCGAGAGTTCCAGTAATTTGCCGTCGGGCTTGATGATTTTCGTGTCGGCGATGCGGCGTTGGTCGCGGCCGAGGTCGACGTTTTTCTCCAGCAGCTCCAACTCGTGGCCGGTGAGGTAAACGGGCGGCGCGTTGTGGAAGGTCACCTGGTACAGGGACGACGAGCGGCTCACCATCGCCTCCATCACCGCCGCCGGGCGGTTGTGCTGGTGGGCGTAGACCTTCATGATGGTGCGGATGTCAACCTCGATTTTTTCCGCCGTGCGGTCGTCCATTGCGCCGCCGCCGCCGGTCAACGACATCTGCATGGGCTGGATGTCGCCGATGCGGGCGGTGCGGGTCATGACGATTTCCCGGGCGGCTGAGGCGATCATCGCCGCGCCGGAGACGGCCTTGTGGAGGACGAGGGAGACGACAGGCGTTTTGGCTTCGAAAATCTTTTTCGCCATGTCGTCGCAGACGCCGACGACCCCGCCGGGGGAATCGATTTCCAAAACGACCAGATGCGCGCCATCGGCATCCGCCTTGTCGAGGGCGGCGTTGACCATGTCCGGCATGGTGGAGAACGGCTTGCCGGCAATCGCGCCCTTGACCGGGACGGCGACGACCTTGCCGGCCCAATCGCCCGCGAACAGCAGGGCCGGTTCGGCCTCGGCCGCCGGGACGGGCATGGGGGACGACGCGCCAGGCGCCATTTCGGAGGCGGCAACCGCTTTTGCCAGCGGCAGGAGCAGGAGCAACAGGCACACCGCCAGGCGCGCGACAAGCTGCTCCGTCTTAACGTGCAGAGACGTGGAATGCGGCAAGGGAATTCCTCCAGGGCGGTACAGGATATAATGGGCCACTATACAGTATGCCGGACACGGGGTCAACCGGCAGCGGTGGCGGCGACGGGCGCGAATTATGGATGGCGCGCGTTTTCTTTTTTCGTTTAATTGAGACAGGGACCGCAATTACGTGTCAATTCCCGGCGACAATTCCTCCGTGGCGGGAACGGCCGGCGGTCATTGAGATGAGGAGAACTATCATGGCAGGCAACGCGAAGGATCTGACGAATTCGACGTTCGACCAGGCGGTCAGCACCGGTGTCACGCTTGTGGACTTTTGGGCGCCCTGGTGCCCGCCCTGCAAGATGCAGGGGCCGATTGTCGAAAAGCTGGCCGATTCCTACAGCGGCAAGGCGCTGATCGCCAAGGTCAACGTCGATGAAGAGGGCGAAGCGGCGAGCAAGTACGGCGTCGCGTCCATCCCCACCATCGTCGTTTTGAAGGACGGCAAGGAAGTGCAGCGCTTCGTCGGCCTCCAGCAGGAACCGACTTTGGCGTCGGCTCTGGACAGCCTGCTGTAGGATTTGTACCCTTGAGTCGGATATGGTTCCTCCGCGCCTGTTTGAAAGGGTTCCCATGGCCGACATTCTTGAATTGACCGATGCAACGTTCGCCGCCGGCGTCGCCGAGGGCGTGGCGCTGGTGGATTTCTACGGCACCTACTGCCCGCCGTGCAAGTTGCTCGATCCGGTTATCGAACAGTTGTCAGAGACCTATGCCGGCCGCGCGACCATCGCCCGCGTCAACGTGGACGACAATAGCGAAGCCGCCGTGGACAACATGGTCGAGGACATCCCCACCCTGGTGTTTTTTAAAAACGGGGAGGCGGTGGCCAGGCTGTTCGGGGCGCAAAAGCTGGAAACATTGGCGGAAGAGCTGGACCATCTGCTGCGATAACAGCAGTATTGACGAATCAAAAAAAGGGCGCACTCGTAGGGTGCGCCTTTTTGGTATGCGGTCAATCTTCCCGCCACACCCATCCGTGCACGGTAAAAAAACACGTCACCCCCGCGAACGCGGGGGCCCAGCGGACAGTCCATTAGCGTAACGGAAGCGCCTACCCGCCAGCCCACCGCCGCGCCGATATCACCAAAAACGCGCCGCTCCCCAGCCGTCACCCCGGCGGGGAAGCGCAGACCAGCGCGCACGCGTGGAGTTGTGCCGGGGCAGGGCGAATCACCCTCTGCTCCAATGCAATTCAGGATGCCCAGCCGTCCACGTCCAGCCCGCCTTGCCCCGGCACAACTTCCCTTTCGTGATGCAGCGGACGGTTTTCCCGCCGGGGTGACGGCTGGGGGAGGTTGGGATGTAGTGGTGAAAATGGCCCACACACGCTCTGTGAAAAAGGCCAAACGTGAGAGGCGCACCCGAACGGACGCGTCTCCTTCTTTGGTGGGAGTACTCCCGTCATTTCTTCGCCAGCGTCCCGTTCCAGGCGTCGATATAGATCTGCTTGATCTCGGCAAACGACGGATAGCGCGGGTTGCCGCCGGTGCACTGGTCGTCGAACGCTTCCTCGCTCAGGCTGTCGAGGGCGTCCATAAACACCTTTTCGTCGATCTTGTTCCAGTCCTTGATCGACGCCGGGACGCCGACCTGGGCCTTGAGTTTTTCGACAGCCGCGATGAGGTTGTCCACCTTGGCGTCCTTTGTCTTGCCCTCGATGCCGAGGTAATTGGCGATGCGGACAAAGCGGTCGGTGATCTCCGGGTAGCGGTATTGCGGGAACGCCGCCTGCTTGCGGGGCGCGTCGGTGCGGTTGAACTCCATGACATAAGTGATGAGAAAGGCGTTCGCCAGGCCGTGGGGAATATGGAAGCGGTTGCCCATCTTGTGCGCCATCGAGTGGCAGATGCCGAGGAACGAATTGCCGAACGCCATCCCGGCCAGCGTCGCGGCATAGTGCATCTTTTCCCGCGCCGTCTCGACCCCTTCGCCGCCGGTGAACGAGGTCGGCAGGTATTCGAAAATCAGGCGCATCGCTTCCAGGCCCAGGCCGTCGGAGAATTCGTTCGCCATGATGTCGGTAAAGGCCTCAATAGCGTGGCTGAGGGCGTCGATGCCGCCGAAGGTGACCTGGCTTTTCGGCAGGTTGGCGACGAAGTCGGAGTCGACGATAGCCATGTACGGCGTCAGGCCGTAGTCGGCGATGGGGTATTTCTTGCCGGTGGAGTCGTCGGTGACGACGGCGAACGGGGTCGCTTCCGAGCCGGTGCCGGAGGTGGTGGTGATGGCGACCAGCTTCGACTTCCTCGCGCCGTCCTCGGGGATGGCGTAGATGCGCTTGCGGATATCCATGAAGCGGTTGGCAAGGTCCTCGAACTTCAGTTCCGGGAACTCGTACATGGCCCACATCACCTTGGCCGCGTCCATGGGCGAGCCGCCGCCCAGGGCGATGATCACGTCGGGCTGGAACTCGCGCACCTTGCCGAGGCCGTCGTAGATGGTCGACAGCGTGGGGTCTGGCTTGACGTCGGAATACACCTGGTAGGTGATGCCCAGGTTTTCCAGCACATCGGTGACGCGCTTGGCATAGCCCATCGACGCCAGCGGCGTGTCGGTAATGACGAAGGCGCGTTTGCAGTCCTTCAAATCGCCCAGGGCCACGGGCAGGCAACCGGGACGGAAGTAGATTTTCGGCGGCACCCGGAACCATAGCATGTTGTATCTCCTCTCGGTGACGGTCTTGACGTTGACGAGGTGTTCGATGTTGACGTTTTCGCTGACGGCATTGCCGCCCCAGCTTCCGCAGCCGAGCGTCAGGGACGGCTTGAGCCGGAAATTGAACGCATCGCCAATCGCGCCGAAGGAGGCGGGTTGGTTGATAAGGATTCGGCCGACCAGCATCTTTTCGCCGAAGTAGGCGACCCGTTCCTCGTTGTTTTCGGCGGTGAAGAGGAGGGCGGTGTGGCCCATGCCCTGGAACGACAGGAGGTCGAACGCCTTGTCGCACGCCTGTTTGAAATCCTTGGCCCGGTACATGCCGAGGACGGGCGAGAGTTTTTCGTGCGCGAACGGTTCGTCGTGGCCGGTCCCTTCGACTTCGCCTATGAGCACCTTGGCCGTTTCGGGAACCTGGATGCCGGCCATGTCGGCGATTTCGCTGGCGAGCTTGCCGACGATGTGGGCGTTGAGCTTGCCGTCCTTGACGATGGTGGACCCGACCGCCTTGCGTTCCTTGTCGTTGAGGATATACGCCCCGCGGGCGACGAATTCCTTTTTCACCTTTTCATAGACCGAATCGACGACGACGACCGACTGCTCCGAGGCGCAGATCATGCCGTTGTCGAAGGTCTTGCTGAGAAGAATCGAATTCACCGCCATTTTGATGTCGGCCGTCTCGTCGATGACGGCGGGGGTGTTGCCTTGGCCGACGCCGATGGCCGGGTGGCCGGAGGAATAGGCCGCCTTGACCATGCCGGGACCGCCGGTGGCGAGGATGAGGTTGACGGCGGGGTGGACCATGAGGCGCTGCGACATTTCGATGGTGGGGGTGGTGATGGAGCCGAGGATGTTTTCGGGCGCGCCGGCTTCGACGACGGCGCGGTGAACCACTTCCATCGCCGCGGAGGTGCATTTGGGCGCGGCCGGGTGGGGCGAGAAGATGAGGGCGTTCCGGGTCTTGAGGGCGAAGAGGGATTTCATGATGGCGGTGGAGGTGGGGTTCGTGGTCGGCACTATGCCGGCGATGAGGCCGATGGGTTCGGCGATGCGGCGCACGCCGCCGGACTTGTCCTCGGAGATGACGCCGCAGGTCTTGGTGTTCATGTAGTTGTAGTAGCAGTACTCGGACGCGAAGTGATTTTTAATGACCTTGTCTTCGACAATGCCCCGCCCCGTTTCTTCGACCGCCATTTTCGCGAGGGGAATGCGGGCCTTGTTTGCCGCCAGGCAGGCGGCCTTGAAAACCGTGTCCACCTGTTCCTGGGTAAAGGTTGCGAATATTTTTTGCGCGGCAAGCGCATTGGCAATGACTTCGTCCAATTCTTCGATGTTTGTCGCCATATTCTTTGCCATGACACAATCTCCTTCACTTCCCGTTGCAGGGAATGAAATGTGGGCATACGTCGCCTCCCTGCCGCGTCGTAACGACGGCGGCCCGCCGAGCGGGCGGAGGCTGGACCGGTCCATGGAGAGGAGGCCGACCTGCAATCAGTGAGTGCCGGTGGCTCCAATAGGAGGTCCAGGATAGCTCCACAAGACAATATGGAGTCTACCCAACAACACTAAGATGTCTTAGGGTTTTGGCATGGCCATGCAAAGAATTTTTTGAGAACTACTTTTTGAGGCGTTTAGGTACTGTACCATATGGGTTGGGGAATGTCAAATGCGTTTTGAGGAAAAAAGTATTGATCCGCAAAAAAGATTCTCTACTGCCGAATCTATTGTCAATCTTTTTTATGCCGCAATTTTGAGGCGGGATGTGGCCGGCCGTGCGCGCGTCACCAATAACCCCGTCACCCCCGCGAACGCGGGGGCCCAGCGGACAGTCCAATAAAGGAACGTGAACACCGACCCGCCAGCCCACCGCCGCGTCGATATCACCAAAAACGCGCCGCTCCCCCCAGCCATCACCCCGGCGGGGAAGCGCAGACCAGCGTGCACGCGTGGAGTTGTGCCGGGGCAGGGCGAATGACCCTGTGCTGCAATGCAATTCAGGATGACCTGCCGTCCACGCCCAGCCCGCCTGCCCCGGCACAACTTCCCGTCCAGGCTGCAGCGCACGTTTTTCCCGCCGGGGTGACGGTTGGCGAAAAACTGTCGCCCCGTACTGAAAGACGCAGCGGTGAGCACTGACAAAAAGCGTCACCCAAAAAAACCGGGACCGCGCAACGCGCGGCCCCGGCATTAAACACTGTTTATTCTGCAACAACCCCTTCTACTCCGCCACAACCACCTGCATGTTCGGTTCATAGAAGTTGGTCGACTCGCTCTTCGACACAGGCGTCTGGAGCTGGTCGGACAGCAGGTGCGCGGTAAAGCGCTTGTCGCCTTCGCCGGTGGCGCGGACGGTAATCTTCCACACCGCCGTCTGGCCCTTGTTCAGGACCGGAACCGGCTCGAAGCGGAGTTCCCGCTCGCTCGCCCTGACGACAGGCGTCGTGCCGGAACCGCTCACGTACTCCATCCCTTCGTCCAGGGTGATGCTGTACTGGAGGTTGGTGTCGGCGGACGAACCGGTGTTCGAGGCCGTCACGGTGTAGGTGACCATGCCGCCCAATTGGACCGGGTCGCAGTTGTCCTGGACCGAAGTGAGCACGCCGGCGACGCCACGGAGATACAGCGTGTGCTTGGCGGTTTTCGATTCGGCGCAGCGGGCGTTGACGGTGAAGGTCGACATGACGGGGCCTTCGCAGGCCGAGATGCCGTTCAGGCACAGGGTGCGCGATTCACCCGGCATGATGCAGGCGATGTTCCACACCACGCGCTTTTTGTCGAACTTGCCGCCGTCGGAGATGTTCGTGATCTTGAAATCGCCGGCGATGGTCTGGATAACGCACACGTCGCGGGCCGGGGCGTCACCTTTGTTCGTGACCTGGATGCGGTAGGGGATGTCGGTGTTGATATACCCGTCCGCCGGGGCGGCTGCCGCGAGTTCGAGGTTCGCCGCAATGACCTGCACGGTGTCGGTCGCTTCGCCGGTGCAGTCGCGGTCGGCGGTGATGACGGCCGTGTTCGAATACATGCCGGGGCGGAGGGCGCGGAGCGGGACGATAATCGTCTTTTGGCCCTTGACCGGCAGGGTGCCGATGGCGATGTTGAGGCTGGTCTTGCCGTCCATCGTCACCAGGCCCTCGGGCAGGTCGTTCGTGATGACGGTGGTGGTGGCGACGCCGGAGCCGACGTTGTAGGCGGTCAGCTTCATGGGGATCTGGTCGCACAGTTCGGCGACTTCGGGGAGCTGCATGCCGACGTCGACGTTGCACTTCACCACCCGCACCGCCAGCGGCAGCGGCATTTCATAGCAGATCTTCGCGCGGCTGGTCGTCACCATGCAGCCGACCTTGAGCGGGCGGCCGGTGATGCTGATCCGCTTCGCCGTCTTGGCCGGGATGGTGCCGAGGTTCCAGAACAGCTTGCCCGAATCGTCCCTGCTGGTGGGTTCGGGGTCGATGGACTGGACTTCGAAGTCTTCGGGCAGGACGTCGTCGAGGTTGACCGCGATCATGTCCATGGCCGAACGGTTGGAAATCTGGATTTGATAGGTAAAGGTGTCGCCGAGGATGACTTCGCTCGGCCCCTGCTTTTCCAGCAGGATGATGGCGGATGTGGGCACGCCGCAGGGTCCGGGGAAGCCGCACCACGAATACAGGTTCCCTTTGACCTCCTGGTAGTTGACTCCTGCCATGGCCTGCGCGGTGTCGACCGCGCGTGCCGGCGCGGCGCTAACCCCCAGCGCCAGCGCGATGGCGAGAAGAACTCCTCCCAACGATCGTTTCATGAGATTCTCTCCTCCCAAAAGAAATTTGTAGAGCAGGATGCGGTTTTTCTATCGGTCCCCAAACCGACCGCAGCCAGCCAAGAAAATTGCACACCAAATAATCCATACAGTGTCGTCCGCCAACGCGGCGGACAGGGGCGATACTTATCGCTCTTACCCCATAATCCGAATCCACACAGCCAATGCCAAGACAAGCCTGACGCGGAATTTCTTCACTGGCGATTTAATCCGCGTAAACCGGAGGGGTAACGTCCCGCTCCCGCGTCAATTGCGGTAGATGCCATTTTTTCCGGATTTTTCGGCTTTTTTCCCATTTCCATTCAAGAATTCCGCGCCGGTCGACGACGCCCGCGTCCTCTAAAATGCGAATCCGAAGCGAACGCCGATAAAATCTCCCCTGCGTGTGTCCGCCAGGCGTCCGCCTCGCGTCCGCCGCCCCCACTCGTGTCCATACTCGGCAACGACAAACATGCCGGACGTGAAGGTATAGCGAATATTGAACGCCAGCTTGTAGAAGTCCTGTTGTACCGTCTCGCGGGGCGCAGTGTTGTCGATGTGCAGGCCTTCCGCCATCGCCCCGACCCGCTAGCCGTCGCCCACTTCCCGGCCCGCGCCGAGTTGCCAGGTGTCTGTCGTATAGCCGTCCGTAAAGTTCCAGTCCACGCCGCGCTGGTACTCGCCAAACACCCGCCACGGGCCGCGCCGGTAATCGAAGCCGAGCGAGACGGCGTAGGCGGTGCTTGCCCCGTCAATTCCGGCGGAATCGGCAATGTCCAGCCGGTCGCCGATGCGCGCCATGGCGTGGGAACGGAGCGCCATCGCGGACAGTTGCAGCGTCAGTTCTTCGAACGGCCGCCACCACACCCGCGCCGCCGCGCCGATTCTGCCCGGGCTTTTGCCGTCGTCCCGGCCGAGGCGGTCGCGGAATTCGAAGTCGTCCGGCTGGAACGCTGCCACCTCCACCTTCCAGCGGTCGTCCCATTGGTAGCTCGCCCCGGCGAGGAACACCCGGTCCACCTGGCCCGGCCGCATCGGCGGCGTTTTCGGGTAGCGGTCCGGGTCGGGGTCGGCTTCGTCCACCGGGTCGGACAGGAAGATCAGCCCTTCGGACGAATCGACCTGGTTGGCCATGTGGTGGTAGCTCTGCAGCATCCCCAGGGTGACGTCCTGCCCGTAGGGGACGCGGCCCTTGCCGGCGAAAAAACCCAGCCCTGTGCCGCCCACGGACGACATGACCAGGAGGGCTTCCTCAAGGATTTCGTCCCGGTCGCGGCGGTACTCGGTGTTTGAACTCAGGTCAAGCTTGATAAAGGCGCTGACATGGGGGTGGACGTCGGCCGCGATGCGGAGATTGGCGTGTTTGACGCTCAAATCGCCGATTGTGGCCTGGATGGGGGTGGGCGAGGCGGATGCCGGGCCGGTGACGGTGGTATCGGATTTGCGGTAGGAATAATCGACCGCCACCTCGCCGCCGATCCGGACCGTCGCATTTTTCCGCAGCGACGTGACCCCGGACGCGGTGGTATGTGGTCGTCTAGCCTCCTCCGCGGAAAGCCCGGCCTGGTATAGTATGGCCACTACCAAGGCCAGAAGTATGGGCTTGCCCCGAAACATCGTGCGCTTGTTCCCCCAGTGCTCGGCGGCGCAATTAATCCTCCGCCGTCCGGTCGCGGTCTTTCCCATAGACCGTTGCGCCGTTTCCCCACAGCGCAAAACCCGGACCCCCAGTGCATTTAAAGCGTATCGTCAACTTGTATCGGAATTGATTATATAAATTGCGTGGTCCCATTGCAATGGGGAAAAGGAGAAAAAAGCGGGTAAAAACCGACTCGACGGTATCAACTCTGCGCGGATTTGCTTGACAATCGGGTTTTATCGGTTATTTTGGGGAGGACTTTACTCTCGAAATCAGGGCAAATCTGTCGCCGCACGACTCGGACAGCGCCCAGGTTTTGAGTGCCTCAAGTTGCTGACGAATGACAAAAAACAAGCCCGCCACCGGGCGTTTTTCCACATCCTGGCAGAGCTGCCGGGCGGGTATTTTGTCATTTTGGGGTGTTTTCCGGGATTGGGCATGAGCCTTCCCTGCGGCCGGAGACGCCGACTGTTTGCGTGAAGTGCGCGATGTGAAGAAATTATATGGGCCAGACACGACGACGCTCGGGAGCGACGCGCTCCTCCGCACGGGTGCGTTGTCTATGTCGAATTCGTTCCGTCGAAGGGGAATTCCCGCTATGTCGCATGAAACCAAATGCATGGTGCAGGGTTGCGAAAACAGGGTGCACGCCAAGGGCTATTGCCGCAAGCACTATGGACAAATTTGGCGCAAGGGGAAAATCTACACGCAGAAGGACGCCGGCTCGGGCAAGAAGGCCGGGGTCAAGACCGCCCACCGCGACGACACCGACCGCATGCGCGCGCTTGAGCGCGAACTGCGCCGGGCAGAGATGATGTACAAGAACGTCATCGGCTTCGAGGGCCGCCTCAAATGGCGCCGCGAGATCGTCGAGGTCAAGAAAGAGATGACCCGTCTCGGCATGCCGATTCCGCTGCCTGAAACGGGCCAGACCACGCCGATGAGCCTTGCGGGGAGTTTTTAACCCGGCGAGTGGCACGACAACCCAAATTATCGTATAATCCCGCCGTGATGGCGGGATTTTTTTATAATTCACAATGCACCATGCACAATTCATAATTATGGACCAATTATATAATGAAACAATTTCATTGGCCGGGAATTATTATGAATTGGATAATTATATAATAATTGAGCATCGTGAATTGTGCATTGTGAATTCATACCAATACGCCAGCCCGCAAGGAGAAGGTCCATGCACTACACCGGCACCATCATCCGCCCGCCGCACGAGGCGAAAAACGTGCTCCTCCAGGTGACGGTGGGCTGTTCCTACAACTGCTGCACCTTCTGCAACATCTACGACACGCCGTTCCGCGTCTCGCCTATGCAGGAGATCGAAGCCGACTTGGCGGAAGTGCGCCAGCACCTGCCGAACTGCCCGCGCATCTTTCTCCTGAACGGCGACGCCTTCGTCCTGAGCGCCGCCAAGCTCCGGGAAATCGCCCTGAAAATCCGCGAATATCTGCCGAATTGCCGCATCATCTCGGCCTACGCCGGCATCGGCAACATCAAAGGGAAAACCGTCGAGGAATTGCAGGATCTCCGCAGCCTCGGCATCACCAAGCTGACGATTGGCGTCGAAAGCGGCGACGACGAGGTGCTCCTGAAAGTGCGAAAAGGCTACACCGCCGACGACATCGTCCGCGAGTGCAACAAGCTGGACGAGGCTGGCATGGAATACAGCATCATATACCTGGCCGCCCTCGCCGGCGCGGGCAAGGGCGAGCAGAACGCGCGCCGTTCCGCCGAAGTCTTCAACCGCATCCACCCCACCCACATCGGCGTCACCAGCCTGACCCTGCTGCCCGGCTCGGAACTGCACGACGACGCGGCGGCGGGCCGGTTTATCGAATCGGGCGAACTCGAGCGTGCCCGCGAGTTGCGGGAACTGGTAAGCGGCTTAAATATCTCAACCTTCTTTGCCGCCAACCACGTCTCGAACGCCGTCGTCGTCAAGGGCCATCTGCCCGAAGCCAAGGACGACATGGTCCGCGCCTTCACGGAATTTATCGACAACTACGACGAGGACGCGCTCCGCCGGCGGCGCCGCAACCTCCGCAGCCTATAAGAATTCTTTGAAGACCAACGCTCCAGTCTTCCCTTGTCGTCACCCCGGCGGTGAAGCGTCGAACCGGGCGAGGGGCGCGTGGTTGTGCCGGGGCAATCGGAATCACGATGCGTTACACCTTACACAGCCGGCGGAATGCCGCGCGAGCACGGCACCTTGACCTGGCATTTGCCGCAGCCGTAGCGGCCGGGATAGCGGAGCGACACCTCAACGAGGAAATCCCGGCACCTGACGTGATCCTTGCCCGCCGCCGTGATGGCCCGCTGCGGACAGCGGCGCATGCACGCGCCGCAGCGGGTGCAGTAGTCGAACGGGCCGGTATACGGGCGCGGCGTGGGGTCCAGCTTCAATGACGTCACGACGCTGCCGAAGCGGCCCGCCATGCCCCTTTCCGTGATCAACCCGGCCGACAACCCGAACGTCCCCAGCCCGGCGATATGGGCGACGTGCCGTTCCGACCAGTTGCTGACAAACGGCGGCGACGGATCGCTGTCGGGCGCGTCGAAGCGCCGGGTGCGGAAGTCGGGATGGTTCGACGGCGCGACCGCGTCGTGGCCGCGCTGGCGGAGCGTCTCCGCCACCATGTCGCAGACGGCGGCGATATAGGCCTGGCCTTCGATGCGGGCGTGGAGCCATTCGTGCGACGGTTCGCGCGGGTCGAGGCTGTTCGATTCATTGACCCGCGCGGCCACGGGAAAAAAGAACGACAGCACCGATTCCGCCGTCGGCAACCATTCGCGCGGCGGGCGGAATTGCGGCCCGACGATGGCGGGGCGGCGCAGGCGCGGGAACAGCGCATCGTCCGCCGCCGCGACGCCGACGAGGGGCGGGTTGTAGAGGTGCAGTCCGGCCAGTTCGGGTCTAAGGGCCACGCCTGCGTCCACCCGGTTCAGGGGCGACGTCTCCGCCGTAAGCCGCAGCAACGCGGCGAGTTCCTTCGTGTCCATTCTCCTGCCTCTCGACTTGTGGAAAAAGCGCGGGATCGGTACGATACGCATACGCTATTTTCCCACCGCATCCGCCCCGCGTCAATCGCGGGCCAGAAGAAAGGAACGCTATGGAAATCGTCATTGCCGGCGCGGTTCGTACGGCTATCGGGAAATTCGGCGGCACCCTCGCCTCGACGCCGGCGGCCGACCTGGGCGCGATTGTCGTCCGGGAAGCCCTGAAGCGCGCCAACGTCGCGCCCGACCAGGTGGACGAAGTCTACATGGGCTGCATTCTCCAGGCCGCGCTCGGCATGAATGTCTCGCGCCAGGCGAGCCTCAAGGCCGGCCTGCCCGATTCCGTTCCCGCCCTGACACTCAACAACGTCTGCGGCTCCGGCCTGAAAGTCGTCAACATGGCCGCCGCCGCCATCATGGCGGGCGATGCCGACGTCATCGTCGCCGGCGGCATGGAAAACATGTCCGCCTCTGCCTACGCGCTGCCGCAGGCCCGTTTCGGCTACCGCATGAACAACGGCGCGGTGGTCGACACGATGATTTCCGACGCGCTGTGGGACGCCTTCAACGACTACCACATGGGCATCACCGCCGAGAACGTGGCCGAGCGCCACGGCATCACCCGGGAGATGCAGGACGAATTCGCCGCCGCCAGCCAGCAGAAAGCCGTTGCGGCCCAGAAGGCGGGCAAGTTCGCGGACGAAATCGTCCCCGTTCCGGTAAAGGTGAAGAAGGACATGGTCGACTTCGCCCAGGACGAATACCCCCGCGACGGCGTCACGCCCGAAAGCCTGGGGTCCCTGCGGCCCGCGTTCAAGAAGGACGGCACCGTCACCGCCGGCAACGCCTCCGGCATCAACGACGGCGCGGCGGCGGTGGTGGTGATGTCGGCCGACAAGGCGAAGCAGCTCGGTGTCGAGCCGATGGCGCGGTTCGTCGCCGGCGCGTCGGCCGGCGTCGCGCCCGAGGTGATGGGTATCGGCCCGGTCTATTCCAGCGACAAGGCGCTCCGCAAGGCCGGCCTCGCCATCACCGACATGGACCTGATTGAAGCGAACGAAGCCTTTGCCGCCCAGGCAGTGGCTGTCGGCAGGATGCTGGAGTGGCAGGACGAAAAAGTCAACGTCAACGGCGGCGCGATTGCCCTCGGCCACCCGGTCGGCGCATCCGGCACGCGCATCCTCGTCACCCTGCTGCACGAGTTACGCCGTCGCGGCGGCGGCAAGGGACTCGCCACCCTGTGCGTCGGCGGCGGCATGGGCGTGACCACGATCATCGAGACGCTGTAGCGGCTGGCGCGACACGAAAAAGTGGGGCCGTCCGATCCGGCCCCACTCGTATCTACCACCCCTTCAC
>JAJQBO010000141.1 GCA_021203245.1 Planctomycetaceae bacterium | reverse complement strand
GGCGGGGTGGGCCGCTCGGGAGCGTCCGCCGTCTCCATGTCTGTGCACCGCTTTGCCACCGGCGCAGAAGCGCCGGGCGAGTACGAACGGTACATGACCGAGTCCGGGGCCGGCGTCAATCTCCCCCGGCGGGTGGCTGCGCTGGTCGCGGGCATGCCGTCCATCCCTGGCGCGGTGCGGGAACTCTTTCCCGAGGTGGTTGTCAGGACTACGACGAAAAACGGCCGCACCCTGCCCGCCTTCGTGAGCGCGCCGACGAAGCAGGGCGGCGCGATGGTCCGGGCCGCCCGGTCGGTTTTGCTGGCGCGGCCGGAAATCGCCTTTCTCGAAGGCGTGACCATCGCTCACCTCCAGCCGCTGTCCGGCGGCGGCCTGTTGGCGTGGTTCCTTCAGGACGGGGAGCTTGTGCGCGTCGCGGCGGGGGCGGTGGTGCTGGCGACGGGGGGATTCCCCGGCCTGTACCTGCGGCAGAGCGCGACCCCGGAATTGCTGGGCGGCGGGCTTGGACTGGCGCTTCGGCTCGGCTTGACGCTTGTGGATATGGAATTTTTCCAATTTTACCCGTACCGCATTTTCTCGCCCCGTATCTGCGACATCTTCCCCGACATCTTTGCCCACGGGGCTAAGTTCCTGTCGGTGGACGGCCACCGCTTTATGGAACGCTTCCCGAGAAAAGAACTCGAGACCAGGGACGTCCTGGCCCGGGAGATTTTCCGGCTCGGGACGGTGCGGCTCGATTTGTCTGAGGCGGACTGCGATTTCCTCGCCCGCGAGACGCCCCGCCTCCTCCGGCTTTGGGACGCCCATCCGGACGAGCCGCTCCTGGTGCGGCCCCATGCCCATTACAGCATGGGCGGCATAGCGGTCCGCAACGACGGCGGCACCAGGGTCGACGGGGTCTTCGCCGCGGGCGAGGTGTGCGGCGGCGTGCATGGCGCAAATCGCCTCGCCGGCCATGCGCTTGCCGAAACGGCGGTTTGCGGCCGGCAGGCAGGCGCGGCCGCGGCCCGGTACGCCTCCGATTGGAGGCCACCGGAGACCTACCCCGACGACCCGCCGTCCTGGCTGCCGATGCCGGGCAACGGCGACGCGACGCCCCTGCTCGAACGGCTGCGCGAGACGATGTGGAACGACGTCGGCCTGGTCCGGACAGCCGAAGGCCTTGCCCGCGCCGCTGCGAGCGTGGAGGCCGTCGCCGCCGATCTGGGGGCGATGCGCCCGGCAGACCCGGTCCTGTGGCTGATTGCCCGGGACGGCGCGGCCATCGCCAGGACGGTTATTGAAGCGGCGGCGCGCCGGACC
Organism: Planctomycetaceae bacterium; assembly: GCA_021203245.1. Classification (GTDB taxonomy): domain Bacteria; phylum Planctomycetota; class SZUA-567; order SZUA-567; family SZUA-567; genus JAJBSZ01. The sequence continues at coordinate 2,649 of JAJQBO010000141.1, read as the reverse complement.
GAAAGCCGGGGCGCGCACTGGCGCGACGATTATCCCGATACCGACCCTTCTCTCTGCGGCAACATCTATCACCGGGACGGGAATATGTGGTTCGAGCCGAGAGCGGAAAGCATGTAGAACAGAAATGGCTTCAGGAGCCGTTTTTCATCGTTTGGCACGCAAGGAGTATTGTATGAAGATTATCACCGAAAAGTGCAAAAGCTGCGGATGGTGCGCGAAAGATTGTCCCACAGCCGCCATTGCCATGGTCGACCGCAAGGCGGTCATCGACCAGGCGAAGTGCGTCGGCTGCCGGGTCTGTTTCCGCGTCTGCCGCTTCGAGGCGGTGGAGATGGGGCCGGTCCCGGTCGAGACCACCCGCGAATGCGACCACTGCCCAATCAAATGCCGCATCACCGACGGCCAGTACGGCGCCTGCCGCCGCTACCAGAACCGTGGCGGCCAGGTCGAACGGCTGGACAAGCCCCTCACCTTCGACGACGTCCGTGCCTACGTCACCCCGAAGCCGAAGGACGAACTGCGTGAACCGGTCATCACTGCCATCGGCGTCGGCACCACCTATCCGGACATCGTTCCCGCCCCCGGCATCGTCACGCAGAAACGGGGCGATTTCGACGTCGTCACCGTCGCGACCGAGGTGCCGCTGTCGTACAGTTCCTGCATCGTCAAAATCGACACAGACGTCAACCTCGGCAAGCAGGGCGCGCCCATCCTGTTCGAGGGCCGCGAGGTCGGCATGCTCGAGACAGAGCAGTACGGGTCGAAGATACTCCACATCGGCGGCGTCAACCGCTTCACTTCGGGGCCGACCGGCTTTGCCGCCGTGCGCGCCGTCACCGACATCATCAACCACAAGCGCCTCAGCCTGTCGGTGAAGGAAGGGGCCAAGCTGGAGGTGCAGGTCGGCAAGCCCCCGGTCATCAACGGGGTCGAAGGGACGAAAATGCGCGTCGGCTGCGGCAGCGCCACCACCGGCATCTTCGCCAGCACCTTCGTGGAGGTCGCGGACGAAATCCTCGTCCTCGATTCGCACATCACCAGCCAGTTCACGCGCCACGTCGCCGGCGTCACCGCCGGGACGAAGCCGAGCGGCGTGGAAATCATCTTCCCTATGTCGACGCCCGGCCGCCACTTCGGCGACCACGGCGACGGCTGGGGCGGCACCTCCATCACCGAGCCGCAGAAGCTGATCAAGTCCATCGACATGACGGTGGCCCGGCCGGGCATGACCATCCTCATCACCGAGACGACCGGCCAGAACGGCGCGATGTTCGAGGTGCAGGCCGACGGTTCGGTGAAGCAGATACCGCTGACGCCGAAGGCGGAGGCGGCGCTCGAGAACATCCGCGATACCTGCGAACAGGCCATGGTTTCAGCCATCTATACGGCCGGTTCGGGCGGCTCGGCCCGCGCCGGGGTGTGCCGCTACCCCATCAAGCTGACCCGGGCGGTGCACGAGAACAAGGTCGTCGTCACTGTCGGCGGCGTGCCCGCCTATGTCTTGCCGGGCGGCGGCATCACCTTCTTTGTCGACGCCGGGCAGGTCAAGCCGGGTTCGTTCAGTTGGACCCCGACGCCGGCGACGATTTGCCCGCTCGAATACACCATGACCCTCGCCGACTACGAGGCGATGGGCGGCCACATCGAGGCGATGAAACCGTTCCCGGCCCGGGAACCCAAGTAGGACAGTCTTTACTTTCCCGTAGCGCGCGGCGCGTTCTCCCGTTCCGGGAGGCGCGCCGCTTTTTTACGCCGCAGGCGATGGACGCTTTGCCCGTTTTTCGGGTAGACTCGTGTTCGACGCTTTTTTCCAGAAAGGACCACCAATGCCCGGAGAACTGGCCCTCCTCGACGAAACAACGGTGCTGGCCCAATACGGGCCGATACGCCTCACCATCCAGGCGTGGACCGGGGGCGGACCCGACGTCGACCTGGCGGTGGCGGCGGGCCAGTTTTCGTTCACGCTGCTGCCGAGGCTGTTGCCGGCGCGGGAGCCGTTCCGGCGCGAACGGTGGGAGGCGGGCGGAATTTCGGACGACCAGGAGGAACCGCTCCTGAACGAGATGATCCGCGCCGTCCGCCGCGTCGACCACGACGGGCTCGGGCCGATGGCGACGGTGGCGGGAACGGTGGCGGAAACGGTGGCCCTGTATTGCCGCGACAACGGGGCGGCAAAGGCGCTTGTCGAAAACGGGGGCGATCTGGCGATATGGCTCCGGGAGGGCGAGCGGGCCGCCGTCGGCGTGCGGATGGGCGTGGATGCGGCGACGCCGTCGCACCGGTTTATTCTGTCCGGAGACACCCGGAACCTCTGGGGCGTGTGTTCAAGCGGCATGGGCGGGCGGAGTGTGACCCGGGGCATCGCCGACACCGCCATGTGCATCGCCGCTTCGACCCCGGTCGCCGACGCCGCCGCGACAGCGATGGGGAACGAGTGCTGGGTGGATTCGCCCGCCATCCGCCAGGTCCCGGCAGAGACGCTGCGGCCGGACACCGACATCGCCGGGCTGCCGGTGACCGAAGCGGTGGGCGACCTCACGCTGGACGAAATCCGCGCCGCCGTGGACGCGGCTGTCGCCTATGCGGACCGCCTGGTCCGCAAAGACGTGCTCCTGGGCGGGCTGGCGGCCTTGCGGGGCGTGGTGGGGG
>JAJQBO010000073.1 GCA_021203245.1 Planctomycetaceae bacterium | reverse complement strand
GTCCTTGCCTTATCCCGGACCGTTTGTTTAATAAAACCCCAAATATGACAAAATCTTGCAGGCGTTTTCCGCAATTGACATCGGACAGACGGCGTGAATTCCATCCTTATCTCCAACCTCAACAACCTGGGCGACGTCATCTGCTCCACCGCCGCCCTGGACCTGATACGACGCCATTTTCCCTACGCCCGCATCGGCGTCCTGGTCAAGCCGGACGCGGCCGAGGTGTTGCGGCGGCACCCGCTTATCGATTATCTCCACGTCTACCAGTATAAAAGCGGGTCGAGCATCGGCAGCTTGTGGAACATGTCCTGGCAGGTGCGGGATAAAGCCTATGAAATGTATATCTCGCTCGACCGCAAGCCGCGCAGCGCCCTGATCGCCTTTCTGGCAGGCATCAAGACGCGCATCACGCCCGACTGCCTCCACCTCACCACCCAGGGGCGATGGTGGATGCCGTATCTTTGCAACCGCGTTCTGCATTTTCCGCCCAATTCCTTCCACAGCCTGGTCGACATGTTTGAGGAGCCGGTGCGGCAGGCGCTCGGCATCGACGGTAAGGGCGAGACCAGCATCGGTCCCTTCGGCGATACGGACAAGGAACGGGCCAGGAACATCCTCGCCCTTTCCGGCGACAAAAAAGTGATCGGCTTCAGCGTGCGCGCCAACGCGGCGGTGAAAAACTGGCCGCCGGAACGCTTCGCCACCGTCATGGACAGGCTCGCCGTCAGCCTGGACCCGTTCCTCTACGTCACCGGCGCGCCGGGCGACAGGGAGTATGTCGAAGCGCTGCTGGAGCAGTGCCGCTACGCCAGCCCGGTCAACCTGTGCGGCTACCTGACCCTGATGGAAATGGCGGCCCTGACCTCGAAGTCGGACCTGTTCATCACCCTCGACACCGGCGCGGTGCACGTGGCAGGCAACAGCGGCGTCAAGCGGCTGATCTGCATCTTTACCGCCACCGAGCCGGAAGGGGTGCTGGAGTCGGCGAAACAGGCGACGGTTCTCTGCACCAACGAACCCTGTTGCCCCTGCACCGACTGCCCCCACGACGAATCGGCGCGGCCGTGCCAACTCGGCATTTCCGTCGACACGGTGTTTAAAACCGCGGTGGACCTTTTGGCAAAGGACTAACCCGCTATGCGCATTTCGGTCCTGATTTCCACCCACAACCGCCCAGACGCCCTCGGCGCGGTCCTGCGCAGCCTGGCGGCGCAGACGGTCCAGCCCCACGAGGTGTTGATTGGCGACGACGGCTCCGGCCCGGAGACTGCGGAAGTCATCGCCGAAGCGGCGAAAATCCTGCCAATCGTCCACCAGTGGCGGCCGCATGAGGATTTCCGCGCCGCCCTGATGCGGAACCTCTCGGCGGCCAGCGCCACCGGCGATTACCTGGTTATCGTCGACGACGACATCCTCCTGCACCCGGAGTTCCTGGCCGACCACCGCGCTGCCGCCAAGCCGGGGTATTTCGTGCAGGGCAGCCGCGCCATTCTCGACGAGGCGGCCAGCAAAACCGCCATGGCGAATGCGGGGTTTTGGCCGGGATTTTTCGCCAAAGGACTGAAGAACCGGAAAAACGTTGTGCATTCGCGGTTTTTGTCAAGCCTCTTCAGCCGCGAAAAAATCGGGCTCCGGGGTATCCGCACCTGCAATTTCGCCGTGTGGCGCGAGGATTTCTACGCGGTAAACGGTTTTAACGAAGACTTTGTCGGCTGGGGCCGGGAAGATTCGGAACTGGCGGTGCGCCTGGTCAATTCCGGCCTGAAGCGGTTCAACCTCCGCTTTGCGGCGCTTGGCTGCCACCTCTATCACCCGCCGCGGCCACGGGCCAAGTTGCCGGCCAACGACGCGCTCCTGGCCAGCACCATGGCGGCGCGGTCGGTCTGGTGCGAGCACGGCCTCGACAGCCACCTCGACCTCGCGGACCGGCCCGTCCGGGACGACGACGAATGACCGCGCTCCCGCCCACGGCCGGCGACCGCCCGCCGCTCGACCCGGGCGTCTACCTCGTCGCCACCCCCATCGGCAACATGGAGGACATCACCCTCCGCGCCCTGCGGGTTTTGGCCGAGGCGGACGTCCTGGCCTGCGAAGACACCCGGGTGACGCGGAAATTGTTTCAACGCTACGGCATCGCCCCGCCAAGGACCCTGCTCGCCTGCAACGATCACAACGAACGGAATGTCGCCCGGCGGCTCGCCAAAGAGGCGGCGGAAGGGGCGGTGGTGGCGTTCGCCTCCGACGCCGGCATGCCGGGAATATCCGATCCCGGCTTCAATATTCTCCGCGAAGCGCGGGACGCGGGGGTGCGGGTGACGGTCATCCCCGGCCCGAGCGCGGTGACGACGGCGGCGGCGCTGTCCGGCCTCGCCGGCAACGCCTTTACCTTTTTAGGCTTTCCGCCGCGTCGCGACGGACGCCTGACCGCCCTGTTCACCACCTACGGCTCGCTGGAATCGGCCCTTGTCCTGTACGAATCGCCGCGCCGCCTGGGCCGGTTGTTCCGCCTCGCCGCCGAGGCCCTGGGCCGCGAGCGGGAGGCGGCGGTGTGCCTGGAACTGACGAAAAAGTTCGAGCGGGTGATTCGCGGCAGCCTGGGGGAATTGGCCGACGCCTACGACGACAGGGAAGAACGGGGCGAGGCGGTGGTGGTGATAGCCGGGATGGCGGGAAAGGGCGTCGACGCGGACGAAACCGACGCCGGTCCGAATGATGCGGCTTCAGGCGCGACATCCTGATGATGCGACGGGTTTTTCCTTGACAAGAATCGGCAAATTCTTAAGGTTAACCCTTCCAAAACCCTGCCCCCTCGTCTAATGGCAGGACAGCAGTTTCTGGCACTGCATGTCGGGGTTCGAATCCCTGGGGGGCAACCATTCAGCAATCCCACTCCCGTCCGTCAGGCCTCGCCTTGGCGGACGGAGTTTTTTGCACGCGCGGCGGCAGCTTCGTCACCATACCTTGCCTTACCGATAAAAATTGGCCGTCTCATCGATTACCTTGAATTATTAACTTCATTTATATACAATTATCAGGACTCAATATCTCGAATGAATTCATAAAGGGGAATGGGTTGGCTCATACCGTTAAGTGGAGTACCGTTTTCTGGGCTATGATGGCCTTTTTCGCTTTTGCCGCAGTGGGCAATGCAGCAAACATTATTATCTCCGACAGCACCACGTATTTGACGAGTGATGCAAATGGCGGTGATGCAATCGGAACAGGTGACGCCACCGGCCACTCCGTCACCATGGTGACAGGTGGTCAGGTTGGAGATCCGTCAAATATAAACGGTGGCCGATCCATCGCCGGCGGCAGCGCCTCCATGAGCACTGGGGCGGCTCACCATAACAGCGTCACTATTTCCGGAGGCCGGGTCGTTGGAACTGTTCCGGCTCCCAACTCATCAACCGGCGGCATGGTTCGCGGCGGTGATGCCGGATTTGTTGGCGATGCGTATTCTAATACCGTTTTAATTACCGGAGGAATTATCGATTATGGAGTTAACGGCGGGGATGCCTATGATGGCGATGCATACGACAACGAGGTTGTTATTGACGCCGACGCTGTAATTGGCAATAACGTCGATGACCACGCCAATGTATATGGCGGGTATAGCAAAGGCGGTGACGCAAGCTCCAACACGGTCTACATCCGCGGCGGCATCGTGAATGGCGACGTCAACGGCGGCAATGCCTATGACCCCGCTGTTGGTAATGCCGAGTACAATAATGTTTATATGAGCGGCGGCACCGTCACGACTGCAGTCGTCGGTGGATTCTCACGGGCCGGCACCGCAGCGCATAATTATGTGGAGGTCACCGGCGGCACCGTGGGAGAAGGCATCGCCGGCGGCGTCAGCGAAGACGGCGACGCCATCCATAACACCGTGCGGATCGGCAGCGGCGCCACGCTTCTTTCATCCGCCGTCGTTTACGGTGGTCTTTCCTGGAGCAGCGGCGACGCCTTGACCGGCAATACCCTCTACCTGGACGGCTTTCGCGGAACGGTGGATGAAATCCAGAATTTCGCCCATTATAACTTCCAGCTTCCCGATTCCCTGACCAATGGCCAGACCCTGATTACAATCACCGGCTCCGCAACCGATCTCACCGGCGCGTCCGTGGATTCCATCACCCTTGGCGCTGGCAGCACGCTCGAGGACTCCCACACGGTTACCCTCATCTCCAGCGCCACCGGCTCGTTTGCCGATACGATCGTCCAGGCCGCAAAAGGCTCCAGTCAGATCATCGATACGCTGGTACGGATCGACTCGGGCGCGTTGACCGCCACCTTCGGCGCATCGGACGTCCGGACAAATCCGCAGGGAAAAGCCTTGTCGCAAAGCCGGATTGGCGGCATGACCCTGCTTGGCGGCGGCGCAGATCTCGTTGCCGACACCATTTTCGACAGCGCCCTGGGCGGCGTCGCCCTCACCGGCAGCGGTTCCGGTCCCGTCATCTTCGGCTCGACATCCTTGTCCCGCTTCAGGACCAAGACAGGCAGTCACGTCGATACCGACGGCTGGTCGCTCCTGGCCGGGCTGGCCTGGAAGGGTTCCGGTCCGATTGTTCGGGCTGGCTGGGCGGCGTGTTTTTCGAAACCGGCCATGGTTCCTACGACGGATATAATTCCTTCTCCACCGTCGATTCCGTCCATTCCAAAGGCGACCTCGACTATTATGGCGGCGGCGTCATGGGCCAATACCGTTTCATGAACGGATTCCGCGTCGAAGGCTCGTTCCGTCTCGGCCGCCTCGACACCGATTACCGCGCCAGCGGCTATATCGGCGGCATTCCCCGCTACGACCTCAACGCCCTCTATCTCGGCGCGCACGCGGGCATCGGTTATTCCCGTGATCTGACGGAAAAGTTCAGTCTCGATCTTTCGGCCAAGTATCTCTGGACGCGCCAGACGGCAAAATCGGTCGATATCATGGCCGAGTCGAACCGCTTCGACGCCGTCGACTCCCACCGCCTCCGCGCCGGCGGCCGCGTTGCCTATACCGGTTGCATTGTCAGTCCGTACGCAGGCGCTTATTTCGAATATGAATTCGGCGGCACCGCCAAAGCGACGAACAAGGCAACCGGCATCCGCTACGACTCACCGAAAATACGCGGCGCGACCTATATCGGCGAAGTAGGCGTCCGCCTCACCCCGATCCGCAACCTCGATATCGACGTCTCGGTGCAAGGCCATGGGGGACGGCGCGACGGCGTGACCGGACGCCTTGCTGTGGGCTGGGCGTTTTAGTCCTTTTCGAGGTATCCAGCGACGAGAAACGATTCAGCCAGAAGACGGACGCCCGCCATTCCTGTGGCGGGCGTCTCGCCGGCGTGACGATCTTAACCTTTCGGCAGCCATTTTTCCGGCATGCCGCATGGCCGCCATTTACCCGGTACGCAGAAGAGTGGCGTTGCGGACCGTGAAACCGTATTATACACGTCACCATTCACGGGTAATTCCCCGGGAAAGAACGGCGGTTCACCCGCCACAAGAATATGGAGGGTACGATGAACAGCAGCCCCTTCTGCACCTGCAGCAAACTGGATTGCCGCCTGCATCCGACAAACCATGACAAGGGATGCGCGCCCTGCGTCAGCAAGAATCTGCAAACGAAAGAAATGCCAAGCTGTTTCTTCAATGTGCTTGAGGGAGCCGATTCGCGGCCGGGAGACACGTTCGAAGATTTCGCAGACCTAGTAAAGAAGAACAAGGCGTAAGGATTACGCACGGGGAACGGGAGGCGCTCCTCCGCCACAAGGAGAAACAATGCTCCGGAAAAAGCCGGTCGATGCCAAAACGGTCCGCCTGCTCATGCCACAATGGCAGGGCGGCATCAGCAGCAGGTCCTATCCCCTCGGGGCGCGGTTGCTGGCATGGCTCGCGCCCGAAAGCGACGCGCCCCTGCTCGAGGTACCCATCGCTTCCTACGACCCAGCCAGCATCGCCATGGAAGACGGCATTATGGGTCGGACGGCGATTCTGCGGCAGCTTCGCGCGGCCCGGCATCTTCTCGACGCCTACGAACCGGACCGCGTCATCACCTTCGGCGGCGACTGCCTGGTCAGCCAGGCGCCCTTCGCCTATCTGAACGAGCGCTACGACGGCACGGTGGGGGTTTTGTGGATTGACGCCCACCCCGACGTCTCGACCCCGGAAAAAGTCTGCAACGCCCACGCGATGGTTCTCGGCACCCTCCTTGGCGAAGGCGACCCTGGCCTGGCCAAAGAAGTGCGCCGGCCCATCGATCCGAAACGGGTGCTGCTTGCCGGCATCGACGATATGCTCGACTACGAACGGGAGGTGGTCGACCGCCTCGGCATCCCGTCCGTCGATTCCGCCACCCTCGCCGAAACGAGCGACCCCGTTCTGGCATGGATTCGGAACAACGATATCACGCATCTGGCGATCCATTTCGACCTGGACGTGCTCGATCCGAAGTGCTTCCGCTCGCAACTGTTCAACAACCCCGACGCGGATACGGTCATCGACGCGATGCAGGGACGCCTGACCATGCCGCAGGCTACCCGCGTCATCACCGATGCCGCACAGGCGGCGGACGTGGTCGGCTTTACCTTTGCCGAACACATGCCCTGGGACGACATCAACCTGGCGGCCATGATGGATGCGTTTTCTTTTATGAAATAGCCTGCGTCGCCGTTAGCGGCCGACGCCGTCCCGGCTCCCGGCAGATCGACTGACGACCGCCAGCAGCCGTACGCCATCGTCGAGCATACGAACAGCAGGCACGCTTACGGCAGCAGGCCGCCGTTCCCGAAGAGACTCAGCACCACTCCCGCGGCCGCGCCGCACGCATACTGGACAACGCCCAGCAGGGCCGATGCCGTCCCCATCACCTCTTCCGGCGCGCTGAACATCGATTCGGACGTTAGGCCGCCGAAGAGCAGCCCGAGGGTCGACATGGCGAGGAAAAGCAGAACAATCGCCGTCCAGACGGTCGCGCCGCCCAGGCCCTGGAGAAAGCGTCCCGCCAGCAGGGTTCAACTCCCCGTCGCCATCGCCACCATCGCCGAGGCTGCGCCAAAGAGGGCGATGCCGATCAGGAGCGGGGTTTTTCTGCCATAGGAATCGGCCAGCGGCCCCCAGACGGCCTGCCCCACGGCAAGGCCCAGAAGGAACACGGACAAGGACAACTGCAGCGTGCCCAATTCGAGGCCGAGGTCGGCCTGGATGACGGTGAACGCCGGCAGGTACATTTCGATAGACATGGAATCGAAGGCGGTCAGCGCTCCCAGGATGATCAGGAATCCCATTCCGGCGACGCCGCTTTTGAGGTAATTGTGGGATGGATTTTGCATATGAAGTGGGTTACTTCGCTTTCATGAGGTATTCTGAACCATCCATATACTTGGAGCCAATCATCGCACAAGCGTCCATATCGGCCCACAACACGTCACCCCGGCGGTGAATCGTCGACCAGCGGGCCCGCGTGTGGTTGTGCCGGGGCACGGTGCGAATGACCCTGTGCTGCAAGGCGATTCAGGATTCCCAGCCGTCCACGTCCAGCCCGCCCTGCCCCGGCACAACTTCCCGTTCGTTAGAGTTCCCCGCGTTTTTCCCGTTCAAACAGCTCTTCCATAATCGACGGGTATTTATCGTCGAGCCAGTAAAACCAGCACACCACCAGCACGATTAGCCACACCAGGATCGGCCCGATCAGGTAGATGTTGACAATGGCGTCCAGGGCCGACTGCGGCTGCGCCACGGTTGCGCCTGTCGACGCCAAATAGCCGCTATAGGTCATATAGGCGGTGATCAACGCCTGTGACGCGCCCATGCCGACCTTGGTTCCCACCGATCCGCCGGAAAAGACAAAACTCTCCTGCCTGACCCGGGTCTTCCACTGGCCGAATTCCACCGCGTCCCCGAGCATGCTGAAAACAAAGGCGCTGAGCGGGGCCTGGCCGATGCCGCGCAAAATGGTCGTGGCGACGCACAGGGGAAAACTGTGCGGCGCAAGCATAAAGATGCACTGGCTGAGCAGCACCACCACCGCGCCGTAGGCGATGCAATTCCGCTTGCTCGCGAATCGGCGCAGCAGGGGACAGAAGATAATCGAAATGATTATCGTCACCGTCTCCATGAAGTACAGGCTGCTGTACATCCATGTTTCGTTCTGGAAGATGTATTTGCAGTAATAGGGCATAATGGTGCCGGTCACGGTCTGCGAGGTTCCCTGCATGCCCCACAGCACCAGGACGGCCCAGAAATAATTGTTCCGCACCAGCGCCCCGACGTTTTTCCTGAAGATAAAATCGCGCTGGCTTTCCCGCCCCGGAATATGCACCGTCTCTTTGCAATAGGCAAAGCAGAACAGCAGCAGCACCAGCGCGATGCCGGCCCAAATGGACATGCTGATCACCCAGGCCCGCTGGTCGTCGCCGAACAGTTTGACGAACGGCAACGTCAGCGAGACCGAAATAATACGTCCGATCGGGGACATGGCCATACGGAACACCGACAACAGTTCCCGTTCCTTCGCATCCCGCGACATCATGGACAAGAGCGAGCCATAGGGAAGGTTAATGGCTGTATAGCAGACCGTGGTGCAGAAATTATAGGTGATGAAGATGTACCAGAATTGCAACGACGCGGTTGTTTGCGGGACGGTGAAGAGGAGGACGGCCGAAAGCGCGAACGGAAAGGCCATCCGCAATATCCATGGCCGCGATTGCCCGAAACGCGACTGGGTCTTAAAGACGATTTGACCCATGATAACGTCGGAAAACCCGTCGAAGATTCGCGAGAAAAACATCACCGCGCCGACGGTGATAGGCGGCACCCCGGCGTAATCTGTGTAAAACAGCGCCAAAAGCGTGCTCGCCATGCCGAACACGACATTGCAGGCGACGTCGCCGCTGCCGTAGGCGAGCCGAATTAGCGTGTTTAATCGGCCGGCTTGGGCGTCCAGGGGCGGGTTTATTTCGTCCTCCGCCTGACGCCGCGTCGTGGTTGTCATTGTGGAATCCTGTTTTTCAATAATTTTTCCAATAGGTATCACATCGCCCACAGGGGAGCGAACCGAATTTATAGAATAAAAACTTTTTAAGTTGGCTACTATCAATTCACGCCCCCCTTTTGTCAAGGTTTATTGGGGATTATTTTTCGCTGGATACTATGGGGAAGCAGCAGGCGATTTTACAATTACATTATTTATATTAACGAGAAGGGTTCATCGTCGTCCCGGCCCCGGTTTGCTCCACGCCGTTCTGCGCGGAATGCCGGGCCGATTGCCCCGGACGCGTCACAGCCACATTTTTTTGCTGCTATTCGGCCCGCCAGCCATAAAATACGGGAAATGCCTACCGACAGCCACGACCCGCGCCTCACCGAAGCTGCGCGCCTCCTTGCCGAAGGGCAACCGGATGAGGCCACGCGGCTGTTGCTCGCCGCCTGGTCCAACGAGCCGGACAACGTCGACATGGCGGTGTCGTACGCATCCCTCCTGGCGCAGACCGGCCGCGAGGACGAGGCGGAAGAGCTCTTTTCCACCCTCGCCGACGATTGCCCCGACGACAACCGCATCTGGAACAATTGGGGCTATCTGCTCCTGAACCGGGGCGAAACGGAGCGGGCCATTCGCAAGCTGGAACGCGCCCTGTCGCTGCAACCGGACGATTTCGAGGCGACCGTCAATATGGGCATCGCCCAGGACCGGCTCGGCAATTCCGACGCGGCCCTGGATTTTTACCACAAGGCCGTGGACTTGAATCCGCAGTCTCCTGTCCTGCACAATAACATGGGCGCGGCCTTGTGGCGCGCCAACCGGCCGGACGAGGCACTTGCCGCGTTCCGCCGCGTGCTCGAACTCAATCCGCGCGACGCCAGCGCAGCCAACAATATGGGCATCATCAACATGTCTTCCGGCAAGTACCGCGAGGCGGTGGAGTTTTTCCGGCAGGCTTTGGAAATCGACCCATCCAGCCAGGCCGCCCGGCGCAACCTCGCCGAGGCCGACCGCATCCGCCGTGCCGAAGACAAACAGGGGTCGACCAGGGAAAAGAAATGCGAGAAAAGCGAAAAACCTTCATCGTTGTTTTAATGGTGTGCCTGGTCATGGCCGGCCTCTGCGACGCCGGCATGCCGTTTTTCAACCGCAACCGGAGCGGCGCCAAGGGCGGCATGTTTCCGGGCGATGAAGATATCGAAGGCCTGTACACCACGGGCAAGATAGTTACCTACAAGCTGGAGGATTTCCAGGAGCTCTACGGCTCGGCCGGCAACCGCTATATCGAGTTCGGCCTTGTCACCATGAAGTCGTGCGACTACATCTACGGAGGGCCCAAGGACCGGGTGAATATCGAAATCGCCACCATGGAAAGCCCGACATCGGCCGCCGGCCTCTTCCATCATCACCGGGGCAAGGTGCTCCGCGGCTCGGGCAAGGCGGTGGATGTCGGGGCCGAAGGGGTGCTGGATGTCGCCCGCCAGAGCCGCAACCTCTACTTCTACCGGGGAAAACTGTTTGTCAAAATCGTCTACTCGGGTAAGGGCCAGGCGCCCGACCTCATGCCTATCGCCAAGTATGTCGACGATCATCTGCCCGCCGGCAACCGCGACGAAAAACCCGACGGCTTTGAATACATCGAAATCGAGGGCGTCAACAAGGACACCATCGCCCTGACGCCCGGGTATACCTTCAACATCTCGTTTCTTCCGCCATCGGTCTGGGCCAGCGCGCCGGGCGGCGGCAGCGTCGCCTCCGACATGTTCATCATCACCAAGTATTCGACCAAGGAGGCGGCGGAACTGCATCGCGACTACACCGCCTACCTCAAGCTCCATGCCGAATATATCGAAGAATACACCAAGGGAAGCATGAAGCTGACCAAGGCGGTGGATCCGAACCAGGGCCGGGTGGTGTTCGGGGCCTACCACAACGCCCTGATTATCGCCGCCCGGCCGGACGGCTATGAAAAAGGCGAGGTGTTGATTGAACGCGTCATGGAACGTATCGACGAAATAAAAAACCTCGCCCGGGAAAACGGCGAGGAATCGGGCGAGCGCCGCCGCTGGAATCCGTTCCGCCGCCGCAGTGCCGAATAGCCTTTTTCATCCCACAGGAAAACACCCACCCATGACCAAACAAAAAACCCTCGACGCCGTTACGGCCGAGAGCGCCGCCTGGCGGCGTGAAGGCAAAACCGTCGTGTGGACAAACGGCTGTTTCGATTTGCTCCACGCCGGCCATACGCGGGCCCTCGCCGCCGCCCGCGCCCTCGGCGACGTTCTCGTCGTCGGCCTCAACTCAGACGCGTCGGTGCGGCGGCTTAAGGGGAACGACCGCCCCATCTGCAGCCAGGACGACCGCGCCGAGACCCTCGCCGCCCTGGAAGCGGTCGACCGCGTCGTCATTTTCGACAGCCAGACCTGCGAGCGGGAAATCGCCGCAATCAAACCCGCCGTCTGGACCAAGTCCGGCGACTATACGCCTGACTCACTGAACCAACTGGAGCGGCGCGCGGTCGAGGACAACGGCGGCCGCATCGTCATCACCCCGCTCATCCCCGGCGTCTCGACCACGCTGCTGGTGAAAAAGATTCAGCGCCTCAATCCGGAGATCATCGTCTCCGCCGCCTGCACCCTGATCCGCAACCGCGCCGGCGATATCCTGATGGTGGCGACCCGGTACATGGACGGGATCAAGTGGTCGCCTCCCGGCGGCGGCCATCGGCACGGGGAAACGCTCCCGGACACGGCCCGCCGCGAGACGCTGGAAGAGACCGGCTTCGACGTCGCGGTCGGCCCGTTCCTGGGCATAATCGAACGCATCGAGACGCGCGTCGATCTCCACCTCAGCCTGGCCGTCTTCGCGGCGTCGCTGCCGGAAGGGGATTCGGAGGCCGCACTGCCCGCCCCTCGCGACCCCGCCATCGAAGCGGTCGCGTGGTTTTCGCAGGAGCGGATGCGGACCGAACCGGAGACGGTGGTCGGCCGCCGGCTCTGGCTCGAAAACGCCTGGCGGTCGGGCGCATGGCCCGGGTATTCCTTCCTCGGTCCCGGCGAGGAATGACCCGTTTTTCACGTAAAAATCGTGCAAATCATACCGCGTTTTTGCTTGACAAATTCCGGGGCGGTGGGTACAAGTATCCGGGACACTTTGCCGGAGATCGGCCCTCTTTATGCACAGAATTCACGTTCTAGTCCGTCCAAAAAACTTACCGCCAGCCGCCGTTTCAGGCGGCGCAATGAAATCATAAAACGTACCGGGATGGATGTCCATTCCGGTATGAGTTTTGGTTTGTCTGGTTGTGTACTGGAGAAAAGCCATGCGGAAAGGTTTGCTTGCGGCACTGTTGTTCTGCCTGTGCGTGGGTATGGCGGGCGCCGGCGAAAAGGTAACGATATCCCTCATCACCAAGGCCATGGATTCGGAGTGATGGCGCATGGTCCGTGAAGGCGCGCAGAAGTTCGAATCGGAAAATCCCGACCTCACTATCCACGTCCTGGCTCCTGATCGTGAGATCAACGTCCAGCAGCAGATTCAAATCATCGAGGACCAGATCACCAACGCCGTCGACTGCCTCGTCATCGCCCCGTGCGGCGCGCAGGAAATTATCCCCACCCTCGACCGCGCCCACGATGCCGGCATCCCGGTCGTTATCTTCGACACCGACGCGGATTGGCCCAAAAAACTGACCTATGTCGGCTCCAAGAACTACGACGGCGGTTCTTTTGCAGGCGAATATATCGCCAAGAATCTGCCGGACGGCGGCGAGGTCGGTCTGATCACCGGCGTCATGGGCCACCAGACCCATATCGACCGCATGCAGGGCGCCGAAGATCAGCTTGCCAAGAACCCGAAGATCACCATCGTCTCCAAGCAGCCCGCCAATTCCGAGCGCGCCCTCGGCATGACGGTTATGGAAAACATGCTGACCTCGTTCCCCGACATGCAGTATCTTTTCGCCACCAATGACGAAATGGCCCTCGGCGCCGCCCAGGCGGCCCAGGCGGTCGGCTCCGACGTCGGCATCATCGGCTTCGACGGCACCACCGAAGCCCGCAACGCCATTCGCGACGGCCTGCTGGTCGGCAGCATCGACGGCAACGCCTTCGGCCTCGGCTACGAGAGCGCCAAGGCGGGCTATGCCGCCGCCAAGGGCGAGAAGCTTCCGCCCACCGTCCCGGTGCAGCTCAACCTGATCACCAAAGACGACCTCTAAGGACTCACGCGCTTCTTGGACAACTGGAAAAAATACCCCGCCACTCGGCGGGGTTTTATTTTGGTTGTAGCCGTTTCCTCTCACGCACCGCAGTCTTCCACCAAAAACTATTCATCCTCCCCCAACGTCACCCCGGCGGGGAAAACGTCCGCTGCATCGTGAACGGGAAGTTGTGCCGGGGCAGGCAGGCTCGACCTCGACGGCAGGGGATCTTTGAATCGCATTGCAGCACAGGGTCATTCGCCCTGCCCCGGCACGGCTACACGCGTGCCCGCTGGTCAACGCTTCACCGCCGGGGTGACGTGTGGGGGTGCCGGACTGGACTTAGCTGGGACAGTACAATAAAAGGTTTCGATATCTTCCCCATGCTGTGAAAAAACCCCGCCATTCAGCGGGGTGTTTTTATGCGTACCGGTTTTCCAGACTTCCGCCCTACTCCGTCCGTACCCCGACGACAAGCAACAGATTGGCGTAGACCCGCTGTTCGCCCGAGGCGATGACGACGGCGGTGTCGTCGGAAAGGGCTTCGTCGTAAAAGCCGAAACGATCCCGCTGCTCAAACGGAATGCCGGCGCCGATTATTTTCTGGTACTCGGCGACAATCTCGGGCATGGATCCGTCGGGCGGCGACATATACATGGCCGACTCGATCGGGACAGCGCCGGCCAGGGCGGTGACGATATCCACGCCGCCGATCAGGCCGGGAATGAAGTTCAAATACACCTGGCGCGCCAATGGATTCGACTTCACCGTCACCGGATAGTTGGCGTCGCCGATAAGGATGCGCGCCCCATGACCCGCTTCGGCCAGGGCCTGCAACAGCGCCGGATGAATGATATCGGTCTTCAGCATGGAGTTCTCCTCAAAAAGGTGGTAAAACTGGCGCATTCCATCACAACGGGTCTATCGACCCCGGGGGTTACGGTATGCAGGAACCGACCATCGTTTTCGTCTGCGCGTCGAGCAGCGCTTTTGTCGCCCACCATCTCCCGCTGGCGGCGAAGGCGGCCGAACGCTGCCAGGCGCACGCCGTCCTGACGATTGACGACGAGCGCCACCTCGCGATCATACGTCGAAAAAACATTACCGTCCATGCCATACCCATACGCCGCAAGACGCGGAACCCGCTGCGCGTGCTGAACGAGGTCAGGACGCTGCGGCGCATCCTGAACGAAATAAACCCTGACGTCATCGACGCCATCAATCTCAAATCGGTCCTGGTGGCTGCCCTCGCCAACGCCGGCCGCACGGCGCGGCTGATCGGCACAGTCACCGGCCTGGGTTATCTGTTCACCGGCGAGAGCGTGGCAAAGCTGATTCTCTCGCGGGTCACCCTGGCCGGGCTGCGAATGGCCCTGGCGAGGCAGGATCATTGTCTCATCCATTCGAACCGGGACGATCTCGAGGTGTTCCTCCGCGCCCGCGTCACCGATCCGCACCACATGCATACCGTCCCCGTCCCCGGTATCGACACGATGCACTTTCGCTTTACCCATGAGCCCGACTGCGCATTCCGCATCGTCCTGCCGTCTCGCATGCTGTGGGACAAAGGCGTGGGCGAATTCGTCGAGGCTGCCGCCATGGTCCGGGATTATGCGCCAAAAGCGACGTTCATCCTGGCGGGCGAACCGGACCCGGGCAACCCGTCCTCGATTCCAATCGAGACGTTGCGCGCCTGGGCGGATGAGGGGCTGGTCACCTGGAACGGCCGCTGCGACGACATGCCGTCATTGTTCGCCTCGTGTCATGCGGTCTGTCTGCCCAGCTACTACCGGGAAGGCTTCCCGCGCGTCCTTGCCGAAGCCATGGCCTGCGGCAGGCCCATCGTCACGACCAATGTTCCCGGCTGCCGCAACGCGGTGGGCGATGCAAATACGGGCATCCTCGTGCCGCCGCGCGATGCGACCGCGCTGGCCGAGGCGATTTACCGCCTCTACGGCGATGCGTCGTTACGAATGGAAATGGGAAAGAACGGCAGGCTGAAAGCGGAGCGGGAATTGTCGGAATCGTTCATCACCAGGACGATGCTAGGCTATCTCATACCCGGCGGCACGCAGTGACGCGCTGACCGCGTCACGCCGGCTTTTTTTGAACAGGACATAGTCGGTATTGAACGTGGAGGCGGCAAAAACGCTTATTCCGTTTTCGGCCAGAATGGCTGTCAACCGCGCGAGAACGCCGACCAGGCCGAAATCCAATTCCCCTTCAACCCGGAACATGCTCCAGCCGTGTTCGGCCTTTTCCGCCTCGACGGGGATGGCTTCCGTCCGACACACCAGCGAGACTTCGTCCGGCGTCCGGGCGAGAAAAAAGAAATCGGAAGAAACATCGATGCCGCCGATATCCCGCAGCCGGCACACGCTCAGGTCGATGTCGTAGAACCGTATCGTCACCGCACATCCTCGTAGGCGCGGCCGGCGACAACGTTGCGGCGACCTGCGGTGAGGTGCTTGTGGTTGCGCCGCCACGACAGCATTTGCCCGATGATGCCGGTCTTTTCAAACCGGCGAATCGACGTCACCGCCTTGAACGAATCGATAAAGACGTATTCCGCGCCGGCGGCCAGGCCGCGCCAAATCATGTCGGTGGACGTTCCCTGCGGGATGGTTTCGTCAAAGCCGCCCACCGCGTCGAACGTGGCCTTGTCCATGACCATGACGCCGCCCGGTGCGTGGGCGCGCTTGCGCCTGGTCGCGCGGTTGGCAATGGCAAAGCAACTCCGCACCACCAGTCCGCCCTTGTCCGGCGCGCCCGCGACAGTGCCGATAACGCGTTCCTTCCCGGGCACGCCTTCGCCAAGCAGCCGCAATGCGCCTCCGGGAAGAATGGTGTCGGCGTCGACAAAAACGAGGAGCGACCCGCTCGCCCTCGACGCGCCGAAATTTTTGCCGTACGACATGCCCGACCGCTCGCTTTCCACCACAATAACCCCGGGCACGCCTTCGGCGACGGCGCGCGAACCGTCGCTGCAGCCGTTCAGGGCGGCGATGATTTCGACTTTTCCGGGATAATCCTGGTCCACGAGCGGCAGGAGCGTCCCGGCCAGGGATTTTTCTTCGTTATGGACAGGCACCACGACCGACATGGTCGGCCACGGATAATCGGAACGGTCAAGCCCCAGCGATGCGCGCCGTGTGTCGTTTTTTCTTGAGATATATTCCAACTGCAGACCCCGCGAGTAGAAGACGAGGCCGACCACCTGCGGCAGCAGAACCGGGAACGAGCCGATATGCAGGGCGTAGAGAACGAGGATAATCGCGCCCGCCAACGACATGTACCAGTACACCGTCGGGATGACCGGCTTTTTGCGTTTCTCCGACGCCGCCCATTGGGCCACGAGCCGGGCGAAGAAAAGCCCCTCCCCTACAAGACCGAACAGTTCCCAGCCGTCCCAACGCATATTTTCGAACATTGCGATCTTTCGACCAGACGGCGTTATTTGAACAGGATCATCGTCGACGTCAGGGTCACGATGCCGACGTAGATTTCCCCATAGGAAAAGAAGGACGCGCTCGGGGCCACGCTGAACAGCTCGCCGAAATCGCGCAGCGTCCCCTGGTTTTTCAGCGACGTATGGCGCGAGGCGCAGTTGACGTGGAGAATGGCGGACACGCCGCCCATCTCGCGCAATTTTTCGCTTAACGTCTCGCGCGTCACCGCATACACGTCGCCGGCGCGGGTCAGGGTCAGCCTGGTCCCCTGCACCGCCGGGGTGTACATTTTCAGGCCGGCGCCGTCCACCTGCCGGAGTATCATCTGGACAAACGGCTCGCCGTCCACCGTCAGGGCGGGCGGATTTTCGTCAAAGTCGAGAATGCCCATCGTCTCCTGCGGCGTGTTGATTGCCTGTGCATACATCTGCGCCGCCGGTTGGTGGTCCAGTTCCCAGATGATGCTCTGTTTTTCGTCCGCCTTCGTGATGACCATTGAGGTGCCGGTCACGTCGACCGCCTGGGTCTTGAGCAGCGAAAAGCCGTTTTTCGGCTTCCACAGGCAGAGGAGCATGGCAGAGCGGTAGGCTTTTCTGCCGTAGATCACGTATTTCTCGCCGGAGAATTTGTAGTCGTCCCCGGCAAAGCCGCCGACGAAAATGGCGTCGGTCATTTCCGCCACCCTGCCTACGACCGTTTCGGTAAAGGGGTTGATGGCGTCGCCCAGCATAAAGCCGACAAAGCTGCGGTAATCAAGCTGCATCGGTTCCATGCCGGTGCCGCGGGCCAGGTAGTGCATCGCCTCGGCGACATCGGTGAACTGGTCCCGTCCCTCGGGTTTTTGTCCGTCGCCAAGCACCAGTGCCGTGCGGCAATAATCGAACACGTCGGCCGAAAACGCCATCGCCACGACCGAAGCATTCAGGATTTTCCCATCCACCCCTTCGCCGGCCGTGGTACAGCCGAGGGTCGCGGCATCGGGGAAAGCGTCCTGCATTTCGACGGCGAGGACGTGGGGATCGTAATCGGTTGCGCAAAAAAAGACGATGGAACTGGCGGAGAAACCGTTGAGTTGATCGCGAATATCGCGGACCGCGGCACGGGCGTTTTTCGCCGCGTCTCCGGTCTGGCATTGCGTATAGACAGTGCGGAATCGCATGGCGGTAGTCCCTTACGTAGAGGATGGACCCGTTCGCGTCAACCACCGCGTCCGGCGTGCCCCGACAACACCATACAGCCGGCACCCTTTCGGCGCGCCTCCGTGCGGGTTATGGGACCATAATGTTGCCTAATGCTCCGTTATTGCACTGGCTATCTTACCGCCTCCACACAGCTATGCAAGGAAATAAGGACCCGGCTTTCTTCCCCCCCAGGCCGGCCGGAACGGCGCTTCTTTCGGCTATTGAAGTTCGAACGCGCCGGTATACAACTGGTAGTAGGTGCCGTGCAGGCTCATCAGGTAGTCGTGCGGCCCGCGTTTAATTATCCGCCCATGTTCCATGACCATGATGACGTCGCTGTTGCGGACCGTGCTGAGGCGGTGGGCGATGACGAACACCGTCCTCCCCTTCATCAGCGAATCCATGCCCTTTTGCACAATCGCCTCGGTTCGGGTGTCGATGGAACTGGTGGCTTCGTCGAGGATCATCACCGGCGGATCGGCAACGGCGGCGCGGGCGATGGCGATAAGCTGCCGCTGGCCCTGGCTCAATTCCGATCCGTCGTTCGACAGCACCGTGTCGTACCCGTCAGGGAGCATCCTGATAAAATTGTCCGCGTTCGTCATCCGCGCGGCGGCGAGGATCTCGTCATCCGTCGCCTCCGGCCTGCCGTAGCGGATGTTTTCCCGGATGGTGCCGGTAAACAGGTTGGTGTCCTGCAGCACCATGCCGAGCGAGCGGCGCAAATCCGCCTTGCGGATCTTGGAAATATTGATGCCGTCGTAGCGGATTTTTCCGTCCGAGATGTCGTAGAAGCGGTTGATGAGATTGGTCAGGGTCGTCTTGCCCGCGCCGGTACTGCCGACAAACGCCACCTTTTCGCCCGTGGTCGCGTAAAGGCTGATGTCATGCAACACCAGCTTGCCCGGTTCGTAGCCGAAGTCGACGTCCTCGAAGCGCACGTCGCCCGTCAACTCGGTATAGGTGACGCCGCCGGCGCTGTGCGGATGCTTCCACGCCCACAGGCCGGTGCGTTCGGTTGTCTCCGCCAACTGGTCGCCGATGCGCCGCGCCTTAACCAGCGTGACATAGCCGGTGTCGCCCTCCGGTTCGGCGTCAAGCAGGGTAAAAATCCGCTCCGCCCCGGCCAGCGCCTGGATGACCGAATTCACCTGCTGCGACACCTGGTTGATCGGCATGGAAAAAGAGCGGCTCAGTTGCAGAAACGATGCGATTGCGCCGAGGGTGAGGTGGGCGCTTCCCGATACGGCGATAAGCCCGCCGACCACCGCGACCAGGACGAACTGGATATTGCCCATGTTGATCATCACCGGCATGAGGATATTGGCGTATTTGTTGGCGTTGGAGGCGGAATAGAAAAGCCGGTCGTTCAGTTCGGCGAAACGGTCCATGGTTTGCGGTTCGTGCGAAAACACCTTGATCACCTTCTGGCCGTTGATCATTTCCTCGATATAGCCGTTGGCTTCGCCCAGGGTGGCCTGCTGCTGTTTGAAATAGACGGAGCTTTTCGAACTGATCCGCCGCGACGCGATCAGGGCAATCGCCACCACCACCATCACCAGCCCGGTCAGCCACGTCGACACGTGCAGCATGGCGAAAAACACGACGACAATGGTGACGACCGACAGGAGCATCTGCGGAATCGACTGCGACAGCATCTGCCGCAGGGTGTCTGTGTCGTTGGTGTAGCGGGACATCAGGTCGCCGAAGCTGTGGGTGTCGAAATACTTGATCGGCAGCGTCTGCATGTGCGAAAACATGTCGTCCCGGATGTCCCGCTGGGTGTCCTGCGAGATGACGATCATCATCCGCGCCTGGGTGAACGACGCCAGCACGCCTGTATAATAAATGATTGCCATAATGCCGACCGCGTGCAGGAGCGGCGTGAAACTCGGGTTGGGGTGTCCGAGAAGAGGCGTGATATAGGTGTCGATAAGCGTGCCGATAAACAGCGACCCGGCCACGCCGGCCAGCGCCGACACAAGGATGCAGAGCATCACCAGGAGAAGCCGCATCGGATGGTTGTTGATGATATAGACCAGGAGTCGCCGCAGCGTCTTCCACGGCGATGCCGCCTTTACCGCCGCCGGCGATGGTTCGCGCGGTCCCTGTACCGCATCAGCCATGTCGTTTTTCCCCCTTAAGGTTTACCGGGCGGCGTCGGCCGTCGCCTCCTGCCGAACGCTCGTCCCCTTCCCCGACTTCTCCGCCTCGCCCTTGGCGTCCTGCATGGCGGTGTCGTCGCCGATGCGCATTTGCGAACGGAACATCTCGCGGTAAATTTTGTTGTTTTCCACCAGGTGGTCGTGGCTGCCAAAGCCGTCTACCTTGCCGCAATCGAGGACGAGGACCGCGTCGGCGTGCATCACCTGGGAAATGCGCTGGGCAATGATGAACTGGGTCACGCCCGGCAACCGTGTGCGCAGACCTTCGCGGACCGCCTCGTCCGTCTTCGAATCGAGGGCGCTGGTCGAATCGTCGAGGATAAGGACCTTCGGCTTTTTCAAGAGCGCCCTGGCGATGGTCAACCGTTGGCGCTGACCGCCGCTGAAGTTCGAGCCGCCCTGCTCCACCGGCGCGTCATAGCCGTCCCGCATCGCCTCGACAAACGAGTCGGCCTGGGCGATGCGGCAGGCTTCGCGAATCTCGTCGTCGGTCGCGTCTTCGTTGCCCCAGAGCAGATTGCTCCGGATCGTCCCGGAAAAAAGCACGTTTTTCTGCAACACCATCGCCACCGCGTCGCGGAGCGTTTTCAAATCGTATTGCCGCACGTCGACGCCGCCGACCTACACCTCGCCCCGGGTGACGTCGTACAGCCTCGGAATAAGGCTGACCAGAGTGCTTTTGCCGCTGCCGGTGCCGCCGATGACGCCAATGACCTGCCCGGCGGCGATGTTCAAATTGACGCCCTGCAGGGCCATTGCCCGGTCCGATCCGCCATAGCCGAAATCGACGTTCATGAACCGGACCGACCCGTCCTTTACCGCGGCTACCGGATTCGGCGGGTTGTGTATTTGCGCCTCCTCGTCCAGGATTTC
Organism: Planctomycetaceae bacterium; assembly: GCA_021203245.1. Classification (GTDB taxonomy): domain Bacteria; phylum Planctomycetota; class SZUA-567; order SZUA-567; family SZUA-567; genus JAJBSZ01. The sequence continues at coordinate 1,039 of JAJQBO010000073.1, read as the reverse complement.
CACAATGCGCTCGGCCAAGGCGCGGGACATGGTCACCATCATCAGCACCATGGACAACATCATCAGGCTGTTGAGGATTTGCATGGCATAGGTGATAAGACCCATCAACTGGCCGGTGGACATGGAACCGTGCGCTATCAGATGCGCGCCAATCCACGAGAGGAGCAGCATGCAGGTATAGAGGCAGAACTGCATCAGCGGCTGGTTGATGGCGAGGAGTTTTTCGGCGCGGGAATAGTCGACGAAGATGGAATTGGACACGGTTTTGAACTTGTCTGTCTCGAAATCCTCGCGGACATAGGCCTTGACCACCCGGATGCCGCGCAGGTTTTCCCGCACGACCGTGTTGAGGCGGTCGTAGGTCCGCAACACTTTTTGGAAAATAGGCTGGATATGGTGGACGATAAAAAAGAGCCCCACCCCCAGGACCGGCGCGATGGCAAGAAAAACAAGGGACAGGTCGGCATTAACCTTGAACGCCATCAGAAGGGAGAAGACCAGCATCAGCGGGGCGCGGACGAGAATGCGGAGCAGCATCTGGAACGCGTTTTGGACATTGGAGACGTCGGTGGTGAGGCGGGTGATCAGGCTGGGGGCGGAATACTTGTCGATATTGCCGAACGAGAAGGTCTGGATATTTCCGTACATGTCGTGGCGCAGGTTTTTCGCCAGGCCGGAGGATGCGACAGCGGCGTTTCGTCCCGAGACAATGCCGAAAATCAGCGACAAGACGGCGGAGATGAACAATCCGACCCCGATAATCCATATCGCCCGGCTGTCGGACCGGGCGATACCGATATCGATGATCTTCGCCATAAGGTAGGGGATAATGACATCCATCACCACCTCGAGGGCGACGAACAACGGACGTATAATCGCATAGCGTTTATATTCACGGATTGGTTTTAGGAGTTTAAACAGCATGTACCTTCCCCCGGAGTCCAAAACCATCTATCAATCCGGGGATTATAATAAAATCATCCTGCATCTTCCAGTGGTTGCTTCTTTTTATTAACAAATATTTGCCGAAACATTACTA
>JAJQBO010000117.1 GCA_021203245.1 Planctomycetaceae bacterium | reverse complement strand
CCCGAACCCAGGCTCGGACCACGGCCCATACCCGATCCCATCCGGCCGCCCAGGCCGCCGCCGCCGCCAAATCCGCCTCCGGAAGTGCCCATCATATTCTGCAAATCATGCAAAATGTCCATTCGTGAACTCCTCGTGTTACCCCTCTAGGAAAGACTGTCGGCCATCCCGGATGTTGCCCGTCCATCTTCAGCGGCGCACGAAACGCAAAAAGGGCGGACATGGCCCCCAAGCCGCGTCCGCCCCACCGCATGAACCTCGTGATATTCGTCTCGACGACAATCCTCAGGAATTGGCCGCGCGCCGCGACGGTATAAATACCGTCACGTCGTCCCGGGCGAATTCACCCGCCTGTACCCTGGCCAACCTGTCCCTGGCGCACCGCGAGCAAAACACCTCGGCAATTTCGCCCTGCAGTTCCCCCGGCCAGGGCAAACGGAACATGCCGTCCACGCGTATACGCTTGCACTCGGAACATTGCACTATCATTATCGTATCCCCCGTTGTCTGTCATGGAACCGTTTGGGCCAGGTGCTTGCCCGGTGCAATCCACTTGCGCCGCCGGGGGCGGGTCCTTTCAAAAAAAGGCCCGCCTCTCTCCATACCTAACGGCAACTTTTGCCGCTTTTCTCCGTTAAAAATGCGGATGCCGGTGCAGTTCAACATCGTCCGTACATTGCCGCAATGAGTAACCCGTTACATTCCAGCATGATACAGACAGTCAAGATGTTTTTTATTTTTTTGGCAGGGGTTTTGCATCCATATCCGGCGGGAGGATTTCATGGAACTGGGGGAGTAGTCAGCAATGATTTACGGAATGTATCTGTCCACCATGGGCGCGCTGGTCCAGTTGCAGCGCCACGCCACCATTTCCAACAACCTGGCCAATACCAACACCAACGGCTACAAGCCCGACTGGTCCATCTTCAAGGAAGTGCCAGTCGAAAACGCCTTCCACCCCGAACGCATGTATGAGTGGGACAAGATACTCATGAATACCGGCGGCGGCGTGTGGAACGACACCACCCACACCAACCTCAAGGCCGGACCGCTCGAATATACCGGCAACACCTTCGACGTGGCCTTGCAGGATGAACCGAATTCCAACACCTTCTCCTTCTTTATGATTCGACCCGAAACGGGCGGCGGCGAGACGTATTTCACCCGGGACGGACACTTCGTGCCCGATTCGGCCGGCATTCTCCGCAATATGGCGGGCGATCTGGTCCTCAGCCCCGAAGGGGATCCCATCAACGTCGTCGCGCCGCCGAACAGCGCCATCACCATCCGGGAGGACGGTGCCATCTACGCCAACAACGAGGACGGCAACACCCTCCTCGGGCAAATCGGCGTCATGCGCACCGCCGACTACGACCTCATGGTCAAGACGGGCGAAAACCGCTTTATCGCCGATGGCGCGCAGATGGAGAATTTTCAGGCCTATGTACAGGGCGGCTATTTGGAAAAATCGGCCACCCACGCCATCGAGGAAATGACCAGCATGATTGAGGCGAGCCGCATCTATGAAACGAACATGCGCTTCCTCACCATCCAGGACGAACAGCTCGGCAACGCCGTCCGCCGCATCGCGCAGCGCACCTCCTAGGGTCTCCCCGGGACTGCGATTCTAATACCGTTATTTTTAGCGACAAGGAGACCCACCCATGATGATTCGTTCGCTCTGGAGCGGCGCCACCGGCATGAAGGCGATGCAGTTCTATATCGACAGCATTTCCCACGATCTCGCCAACGTCAACACAAACGGCTATAAGAAAAAGATCGTCAACTTCCAGGACCTCCTCTACCAGACGAGCCGCGCCAGCGGCCTGCAGGGCGGCACCGACGGCACCGTCAACCTGCCGGTCGGCGTCCAGGTCGGTTTGGGCGTCAAGGTCGGCGGCACCACACCGGTGATGACAGTCGGCCCGGCGGTGGAAACGGGCAACTGGTTCGATATGTTTATCGAAGAGCCGCAGGCCAACCATGTCACTAACTTTTTCCGCGTCGATATCGGCAACGGCAATTTCGCATATACCCGAGACGGCAATTTCCGCGTCGACAACAACGGCCAGATCATGACGATTGACGGCTTCTACCTCTCGCCCAGCCCCGGCAACATCTCGGAAGAGGCGATCGCCGTCAACATCTCCGAAACGGGCCGCGTCTTCCAACAGCTTCGCGGCGAGACCGATTTTGAGGAAGTGGGGCAGATTCAACTCTTCTCGTTCATCAACCCGGCCGGCCTTGAACCTATCGGCAACAACCGCTGGCTGGAGTCGGAATCGTCCGGCGATGCCCAGCAGGGCGAGCCTGGACAGGACCAGTTCGGCTTTATCCGTTCCGGCTTTATCGAACAGTCGAACGTGGATGCGATTTCGGAAATGGTCAACATGATCGCCGCCCAGCGTGCGTATGAATTCAACTCGCGGTCCATTACCACATCGGATGAAATGCTGCAGACGGTGAATGGGCTGAAGCGGTAAAGGACGGGACTGACATTTCGCACCGATGACGGCTCCGGGTTATTCCGGAGCCGTTTTTCATACCGTTGATTTTTGTCGTATTTTTATCAGTAAGACCGTCCCCGCCTCCCTACTCGTCACCCCGGCGTCAATACGTCCATCAGCGGAAAAAACGGGCGGTTCGGCCGGGGTCCACGCCCCACACGCTAAATACAAAACTCCAACCTCATAAGTTCGGTGCCTTTGCCGCCTTCCCCGTGGACCCCGGCCGAACCGCCCGCTTGGCCCGCTGGTGGATGCCCGCACGCCGGGGTGACGATAGGGTGAGATGGGCTGTTTAGGATGAAATATTTGATTTTCCCCATCCTCCACGTTTTTTTTGAAAGGCCCGGGGGCGTTCCGGGAAATTATCGGCCATAACCAGATTCCGATAACAGGAGAACGCCCATGTGGAGCCAACCCGGCCGTATCCGCCGTCTCGCCGTCGCCGTCGTGGCGATCCCGCTCGCGCTCACCCTGGCCTTAACCCTAACCTTTTATACCGCCGACGCCCTTTCCCGCTTTCCCGTCGAAGAGGTGGCCGCCATACTCCACGAGGCGCGGGCGGCCGATCCAGGAACCACGCCGCGCATGGACGAGGACGGCCGCTGGCGCTCGCCCGTTTCCCTGAAAGCGGTCGCCCCCAGCCTGGTGGACGCCACCATCGCCGTCGAGGACAAACGCTACCGCAGCCACCCCGGCGTCGATGTCGTCGCCCTCGCCCGCGCCGCCCTGCACGCCCTGGTCGGGCGTCACGGCGGCGGCAGCACCATCACCATGCAGACGGTCCGGCTGCTGTGGCCGCGTGAACCCGGCGTGCCGGCCATGCTGGCGGAATCGTTCCGCGCCCTGCAGATGGAACAGGAACTGTCGAAGGATGATATCCTTGAACTCTACTTCAACCTCGCGCCGTATGGTTCGAACATCATCGGGGCCGAAGCCGCCGCGCGCCGCTATTTCCAGAAAAGCGCCGCCGAACTGGAATTGGGCGAGGCCGCGCTCCTGGCCGGCCTGCCCCGCGCGCCAGGCAACTACGACCCCAGGCTCAATCCCCACGCCGCCCGCCAGCGCCGCTGGCAGGTGCTGGACCGAATGCTGAACGACGGCTACGTCAGCCTGCCCCAGGCGACCCGCGCAGACAAATTGGCAGTCCGCCTGCGCGGCGTGCCGTCGGCCGATGCCGTCAGCCGTTGCTCACGCCTCGGCTCCTCCGATTACGGTCCGCTCCCGGCCACCGCCCTCGACACCGCCATGCCGCAGGTATTCCACCTCGAAATTGTCGACGACGCGCCAGCCGGCAGCGCAGTTCCCGCCACCCAATGGATACGCATCAGATAGGCCGCGATAACCGGATGTCCTCACAAAGTCCACTTCGGCAACCCCGCACGTCACCCCGGCGGTAAAGCGTCGACCAGCGGACACGCGTGTGGTTGTGCCGGGGCAGGTGCGAATGACCC
>JAJQBO010000228.1 GCA_021203245.1 Planctomycetaceae bacterium | reverse complement strand
CTCCTGTACTATGGTCTTGCGGCGGCCTTTCGCTCCGGCTGACCGGAAAGAGATATGGACACATATCTATGGGACACAGGGAGGGTTGAGGGAATTTTAAAAAGGCCGATTCTGCCACACCTCCTCGCCGACAGGAAGCGATAATGCTGGAAAAAGACCCCAAAAAACCCACCATACCGTATTTTCTTTTTATTCTCATGGCGTTGATGCTGCTGAATTCGCTCATCGTACCCGCCATCACCGAACAAAAAGTCCAGGAGGTCGACTACGGCACCTTCCTCAACCAGCTGGACGAAGGCAAGATCAGCGAAGTCAGGCTCGAAAACGACCGCATCCATTATACGAGCGAGGACGAGGAAGGCAACGACACCCCCTATATCACCGGCGCGTGGACAGACCCCGAACTGGTGGACAAACTCCACGCCAAGGGGGTGAAATTCACCCGGGTCGTCCCGCACGAAACGTCCCCGGTCATCGGTTTCCTGCTGTCGTGGATTCTGCCGCTGTTCATCTTCATCATGCTGGGTCAATATCTCGCGCGCGGCTTCCAGAAGTCGTTCGGCGGCCGCAACGCCATGACCTTCGGCAAATCCAACGCCAAGATCTATGCCGAGAACGAAACAGGCAAGACCTTCGCCGACGTCGCCGGTCAGGACGAGGCAAAGGAAGCGCTGTGCGAGATCGTCGATTTCCTGCATTCGCCCGAAAAATATGCGGAAATCGGCGCGGCCTTGCCGAAGGGCGCGCTCCTGGTCGGCCCTCCCGGCACCGGCAAGACCCTGCTGGCGCGGGCGGTGGCGGGCGAGGCGCATGTGCCGTTTTTCTCGATTTCCGGCTCGGAGTTTGTCGAGATGTTCGTCGGCATGGGCGCGGCCAAGGTCCGCGACCTTTTCAAGCAGGCGGGCGAAAAAGCGCCGTGCATCATCTTTATCGACGAAATCGACACTATCGGCAAAAAGCGCGACAGCGGCGGCATGATCGGCGGCAACGACGAACGCGAGCAAACCCTCAACCAGCTCCTGGCCGAAATGGACGGTTTTGACGGCAAAAAGGGCGTCGTCATTCTCGGCGCGACCAACCGGCCGGAAAGCCTCGATCCGGCGCTCCTGCGGCCGGGCCGCTTCGACCGCCGCGTTCCGGTGGAACTGCCCGACCTCGTCGGCCGGGAGGCCATCCTCAAGGTCCACGCCATCAAGGTGAAGATGGAGGGGGACATCGACCTGAACCTTATCGCCCGCGCCACCGCCGGCGCCAGCGGCGCGGAGCTCGAGAACATCATCAACGAAGCCGCTCTCCGCGCGGTCCGCGAAGGGCGCAACCGGGTCAGGCAGGAAGACCTTATGGAAAGCGTCGAAGTGGTCATCGCCGGCTACCAGCGAAAGAGCACGGTTATTTCGCCCGAGGAAAAGCGCATGATTTCCTATCACGAAATCGGCCACGCCCTCGTCGCCTCGCGCCTCACCGACGCCGCGCCGGTGCATAAAATCACCATCGTGCCGCGTTCGTCCGGCGCGCTCGGCTATACCATGCAGGTGGACGAGAAAGAGCGCTTCCTCATGACCCGCGAGCAAATTCTCGGCCGCATCGCCACCCTTGCCGGCGGCAGGGCGGCGGAGGAACTGGTGTTCAACACCGCCACCAGCGGCGTGGCGAACGATGTGGAACAGATGACCAAGCTGGCCCGGGCGATGGTCGCGCGTTTCGGCATGACCGAGGAATTCGACATGGTGGCGATGGAATCGCAGGGCAGCCGCTACCTCGGCGGCGACACCAGCCTGACGGTGAGTTCGCAGACCGGGTCGCGCATCGACACAAAGGTGGTGGAAATTATCCGCAGCTCCCACGAGCGGGCGGTGGAAGTGCTCAAGAACGAGATGGAAAAGCTGCACCAGTTGGCGGAATTCCTGCTCGAGCGCGAGACCATCACCGGCGAAGAATTCATGAGCATTCTCAACGGCCCCGAAAAGGGCGCTGCCGGTATGGCGTAGGAAGGTGGTTTCCGTACCGTTGGTGTGGCGGCAAGCGCCGCCGGTCGATCGGGGTGCTAAATAGGTTTTTCCTCGCACGAACGGAGGGAGAGAACCCTTTTTGCCAAGCGCCGCAAAAAGTGTTCCCTCCCTCCGGTCCGCCCGGGCGGCTCTGCCGCGCCGGATCCCTCCTTCGCCAAAAGGGCTGCGCCCGTTTACCCTTTGCCTACCGGTTATGGGTGTGCCGGCAGATCGTACGATTACCGGCGACGGATTTTTAACTACGATACTCCGCCGCAGCGTTCTTCGATATAGAGCGCGAGATCTCTTACCTCTCCTCCGTTTTCATCGCAAGCGTTGCTAACTCCCCAAACCGTCACCCCGGCGTCTATACGCAGAACCGGGCGAGGGGCGTGCGGTTGTGCCGGGGCAGCCGACGCACGCTTTCGCTCCGGGCAAAACCCATCCCCAAAAAACCTCGGATTTTTCTCCACCGTGCGTGAACGGTGATACCATGCAGTTCATGACACCGGTTCCAGCGCGCGGAGCCGACCAGCGCCAGGGCGGGCCGAAAGCCTAGGAAACGGCCACCAGGCGCTGCGGTCACCAGTATTCGACGGGTTTTTGGGCGGTCGATCCCAAGACCCCGGAGGATACCCGCAGTACAGGCCATGGGGGCGACAAACCACGGCCGCTTGGACCATCAAGGAAATCCCTCTGATTACCGCACCCTTACGGCAGAGTAATCACGATATTTCCGGACACGGTTTAGGGCCTCGAGCCCGGCAAGCGGAGTCTGGGGCGTCACCAGCCACGGCCACCCGAGCAGTACCTCCTCCGGGGTCAAGGGAAGAGGCATAGACCGCCCATTTTTTATGCGAACCAATGCCGGATGGCGATTGGCTGTCGGCCGTTTCGCAGAATACGCCTAGCGAGAGCGTGCATCGGCTGCCCCGGCACAACCGCACGCCCCTCGCCCGGTTCTGCGTACAGACGCCGGGGTGACGGTTGGGGGAGGATTGACGTGTACGACGATAACGGTGGAGAGGTACGACATCTCGCGCTTTATATCGAAGAACGCTGCGGCGGAGTATCGTAGTTAAAACTCGTCGCCGGTAATCGTACGATCTGCCGGCACATCAAAGCCAGCCGGCAAATCCCAAAACGGCGCAGCCTTTTTGGCGAAGGAGGGATCCGGCGCGGCAGAGCCGCCCGGGCGGACCGGAGGGAGGGAACACTTTTTGCGGCGCTTGGCAAAAAGGGTTCTCTCCCTCCGTTCGTGCGAGGACAGACGAAATGAGCACCCTGATCGATCGACGGCGCTTGCCGCCACACTACTTCCCCCGGGCCTTTTGCGCCAATTTCCCCAGCATCGCGTGCGCGTCCATCGGAGACAACAGATTGATATCGATGTCCCCAAGCTCCCGCATCAGCTTGCGCGCCACTTCGTCCAGTTTTTTCGGCGACGGGAACAATTCCAACTGTACCTCCCGCGCCGCCGCCCGCAGCAATTCGCGGCTGTCCTCCAGCATGTTCGAATCGCGCTCGCTCGCCTGTTCCTCCAGCCCGGCGAGAATTTCGCCCGCACGCTTGAGAACGTCGTTCGGCACCCCGGCGATGCGCGCCACGTGGATGCCGTAGGAACGGTCGCACGCCCCCGGCTGAATGCGCCGTAGAAACACGATTTCGCCGTCCCAATCCTTCACCGCGACGTTGTAGTTTTTCGCCCGCTCGAGAATATGGCCGAGTTCGGCCAGCTCGTGATAGTGGGTAGCGAACAGCACCCGTCCCTTGACGATCTGGTGCAGGTATTCGGTGATGGCCCAGGCCAGCGACACGCCGTCGAAGGTGCTGGTGCCGCGTCCGACCTCGTCCAGGATGATGAGGGACTTTTCCGTGGCGTTGTGGAGGATGTCCGCCGTCTCCACCATTTCCACCATAAAGGTGGACTGGCCCCGCGCCAGGTCGTCCGACGCGCCGACGCGGGAAAAGATCCGGTCGCACAGGCCTATCCGCGCGGATTTCGCCGGCACCGGCGCGCCCATGTGCGCCATGATGCAGATCAGGGCGACCTGGCGGATATAGGTGCTTTTGCCCGCCATGTTGGGGCCGGTGATGATGAGAATGCGCTGGCTGGCCGGGTCGAAGCGGACGTCGTTGTCAACGAAGCCGCCGGCCGGGAGCAACCGCTCCACCACCGGGTGCCTGCCTTCCTCGATAAAGGTATCGAGACCGTCGTGCACCTCCGGCATGACGTAGTTGCCGCGCGCGCCCGCCTCGGCCAAACTGGCGGCGACGTCCAGTTCGGCAATTGCTTCCGCGACCGTCTGCACCCGGCGGATCTCCCTGCCGACAGCCGCGCGCAACCGGCAGAACAGGTCGTACTCGAGGGCGAAGAGTTTTTCTTCCGCGCCCAGCACCTTTTCTTCCTGGAGCTTGAGTTCGGGCGTGATATAGCGCTCGGCGTTCACCAGCGTCTGCTTGCGCACATAATCGGGCGGGGCCTTGTCCTTGTGGGTGTTGGTGATTTCGATGTAAAAGCCGAACACCTTGTTGAAGCCGACCTTCAAGGACGGTATGCCGGTGCGGGCCTGTTCTTCTTCCTGGAAGCGGTTTATCCAATCCTTGCCGCCGCCCATGACCGAGCGGTAGTCGTCGACCGTGGCGTCGTAGCCGTCCCGAATGATGCCGCCGTTCCCCGTCTGCGCCGGCGGGTCGGAGACCAGCACCGCGTCAAGCAAATCAGCCACATCCGTCAACGGGTCGAGGCCGGCCTTTTCCTTCAGGAACGGCGCGCCGCACGAATCCGCGAGCGCGGCGATATCAGGGAGTCGTCTCGCTCCCGCCGCCAGCGCGGCGAGATCGCGCGGATTGGCCCGTTCCGACGCGACCCGGGCCATGATGCGCTCGAAATCGGCCATGCGGTCGAGCCCGTCGCGGAAGCGTCGGCGCAGGTCCGCGTCCGCGAGTAACTCGCCCACGCCCGACTGCCGCCGCCGCACTTCTTCCAGCCGCGCCGGCGGCGCGAGCAGCCATTGCCGGAGCAGGCGCGCACCGGGGCCGGTCAGGGTTTGATCAAGAATGCCCAACAGCGTGCCGTCGGAGCGGCCGCGTCGCGGCGGACCGGCGAGTTCGAGATTGCGGATAGTGTTCCGATCGATGCGGAGCACGCCGGAATCGTCGACGACCCGTGGCGGCTTGAGGTGCGCCAGACTGGTGGCCTGGTTTTCGGCCAGATAGGCAAGGATAGCGCCGCACGCGCCAAGGGCGGCGCCGTGGCTTTCGATGCCGAAAGCGGCGAGGGTGGTGACGCCGAAGTGTTTTTTCAGAACCGTCTCGCCCTCGTGCGGATCAAAGCCGTAGGCGTCGCGGCGGGTGACGCCGCCCCCCAGACCAAGCCCCAGCAGGGCGGCGACGGGATTGGCGCCGTCGCCCATGATCTCGCCGGAGACGAGCGTCTCCGCCGGCGCGTACCGTTCGAACACATCGGCCAGACCCTTTTCGCCAGGCATGGTCACGAGGAATTCGCCGGTGGAAATGTCCGCGAACGCGACGGTAATCGCCCTGTCGCGGCACGCGGCGGCGGCGAGATAGTTGTTGCCGACCGGGGGCAGGACATTGTCGTCCACCACCGTGCCGGGCGTGAGGACGCGGGTGATGCCCCGCTTGACCACGCCCTTGGCCTGGGCGGGATCTTCGAGCTGATCGCAGATGGCGACGGACAGTCCCTTGTCGATGACGTCGGCGACGTAGCGGTCGACCTGGTGATGGGGAATGCCGGCCAGCGGCGGCGAATCGTGGTCGCGGCCGCGCTTGGTCAGGACCAGGCCGAGCAGCTTCGAAGCCTGGACGGCGTCGTCGTGGAACAGTTCGTAAAAATCCCCCATCCGGAAAAAAAGCAGCTTGTCCGGATGCAGGGCCTTCATTTCGTGCCATTGGCGCATGGCTGGCGTGACTTTGGCGTCGTTTTTCATGGTCATGGCGTGCTCGTGGGCGTAAGTGGTTCGCGCCGCGGCCGGGCATAGGCGCGGCCTTCCTTTTTGGCGAGGGCGGCCGCCTCGTTTTCCTCGAGCCGGTCGAGTTCGGCGAAACGGCGGCTCTGCCAGGCGAAATTGCTGCGCTTGCCGGATGCGGAATAGAGGAAGCCCCAGGTGGCGCGGTGGCCGCGGTTGTCGAGGTGCATGGTGACCTCGTGGTCGCCGCCAATCGTGTTGTAGATGCCGATGCCGCCCATGGGAATCTTGCCGTCGTCCATCAGGTCTTCGATTATGGCCACGACCGGGTAGGCGTCGCGGCGGTCGCGCTTGCCGTCGCGGTTGAGGTCCGACGCCTTGGTGTCGCCTTCGAGATCGATGTAGAAGTCGAAGGCGTCGCCGTAGATGTGGCGGCCGAAGGCGCTGGAGCCGATGGAGCGGTTATACGTGGGCGCACGAAACACGCTGATGATTTTCAGGGCCTCGCCGGGGATGCCCTGCGCCGCCAGCGCCTCCCGCAGCGTATATATCGTCCGCCACATGGAGTACGCCACCGGCGCCAGGTCGGTGTGGGGCAGGCCCGTGTCCTCGGACGGCACGACCAGTTCCCCCGCCGTCAATCCGGGAACGACGGAAAACCCCGAGTTCATCGGCGTGATTCTGAACCACCATACCGGCGGCTGATACCTGTCGGGGTTGGCCCGCACCTTGCGATTGCCGCTGCGGCTGGGATGGCGGTAACGGCCCATCTCGACGTCGTCGACGCGCAGGTCGTAGCCTTCGGCGTTCCGGGTGGCAGAGGCCTTGAACGGCACCACCACGCAAATTTCCCTGCCGACCGTCGTGCCCTGGCCGGTGAGCATGAGCCGGATGTAGTAGGAGCCGGGCCGGTCGGGCGCGGAAAAGTTAATGACCGAACTTTCCTGGATCGGTTCGTCGTCCTTATAGACGGTGATGGAACCGGGCAGCCCGTCATGCTCGCAGGTCAATTGCAGATTTTCTCCCGGCGGGACGACGACGATCGGGTTCGTCGGGAAGACGAGATTCACTTCGCGCCGGTCGACCGGATCGGGGAAACGGCAGCGCAGGAGCGGCTCCGACGCGTTGCCGGTCAACGACGCCAGCAGGACGAGCGCCGCGGCGACCAGGCCGCGCGCGGCGTGGGTTTTGTGGGCATGCATCATGGTGCGCAAATCTCTCGCAGTTTTTCAAATAAAATGCCGTCCCGGCCGAGGGCCGAGAGCAGGTTGACCTTGTCGCCGGCCTCTTCGCCGACATATTCGAGTTGCCGGGCGGCGGCCACGGCCAGGGGCGAGCCTTCCGGCGTCAGGCTGGCCAGGTTCTTGAACCATTCCGACGCCAACGGCAGGTCGCCGCTGCGGCGCAGAAATTCGCCGAGCAGATAGGCGTGGAAGCGCGCTTCGTCCGGATCGTGGTCGAACGCGCCGCCGGCGATGGCGCGGCGCAGATGGGAGGCCGCTTCCTCCAGCAGCATGCGTTCCCGGCGCACCAGTTCCACCCGTAAAAACACCTCGTTCTCGGCATCGGTCCGCATCGACTCCAACTCGTCCAGCCGCTGGCTCTGGGACGCGCGCGAGGTGGTGGCGCTCCACAACGGGTCCTGGTCGTGGCGGAGGAACCGCTCGCGCAATTCATGGTACAGCCCCATGAGGATCGTTTCGGACTCGTCGAGAAAGCCCATCCGGTCCCACAGGCCGGCGAGAAGCAGGCGGTTGCCCATGTCCTGCGCGCCGGGGAGCGCGTCGGCGCGGCGGGCCTGTTTGGCGCGGCGGATAATGCCCAGGAGGGCCTGGATGTCGCCGTACAGGCCGGGACTGCGGCGGCCCTGCTTGGCCAGGTCCGCTTGCGCCTGGGCGTAGTATTTGGCCAGGAATTCCCCTTTCGGCGCGCCGGCGACCTCGCGCCGCGCCGCCCACGCGGCCAGCCAGGCGGCGCGGGCCTGGGCCAGGGGCGTCGCGTGGACCGCCGCCAGGTAGGTCCGGTAGTGCTCAAGCCGCAGCGCGTCGGGAAGCGCGTCCTGGCTGTTGAAAAATTCGTTGATCTCGTCGTCGCGCAATTCCGCCGCCCGGCTGCCCAGGAGCGCCGCCTCGGCGGCACGCAGTGACGGCGTCAGGGTCGTCCGCACCCATTCGGCGCCGCCTACGGGCAGCGGGTCGGCAAAGCGGGAGTTGTGGTTCGTATAGCCGCACGACGGGCAGACGACGACGTCGGCCTGGTAGGCGACCTTGCCCGTCCCGGGATAGGGACAGAGGTCGTCGTCGCGGTGGGTATAGTGCATGCGCCAGGGCAGGGCCTGGTCGCCCTGGCTGGCGCGGCGGCGCATCAGCCGATCCACCTGCGGTACCGCGACCGGGTACTGGCACACCGGGCAGGCGATCCGCTGCGTCGGCAATTCGTGGATTTGGTCCAGCCCGCGCTGTTGCGGCTGCGGCCACGGTGCGCCCGGCCGCAAAGAGAGCGCCCCGGCGTCCTGGGACAGGATTCGGCCGGGGAAAAAGCACAGCATCAGAAAAACGCCAACATGCAGGCGATGCGCTCGGAACATATCAATCCTTGTGCCAGTGGTCGTCCCGCACCTCGTGCGAAGGGGAAGCATAGCCCAGAATGGTGCGCCGCAGCAGATCCAGGGCGGCGTTGGCGGCGCGCAGGCGGATGCCGTGCCGGTCGGCCAGCGTGCTGTACAGCATGGTGCGGGTCACGCCGCTGCCGTCCGGCGCGAGGTACGAGCAGGCGATCCATACCGTGCCGACGGGCTTTTCCGGCGTGCCGCCGTCCGGCCCGGCGACGCCGGTGGTGGAGACGGCGTACATGGGACCGGGGAACTCGCCCCGTTTCAGAAGCGTTTCCGCCATGGCGGCGGCTGTCTCGCGGCTCACCGCGCCGTGCTCCGCGAGAATCCGCGCATCCACGCCGAGGCGGCGGATCTTCGTTTCGTTGGCATAGGCCACGATGCCCTCGACAAACGATTCCGACACGCCCGGCACGTCCACCAGCATGCTGGCGACCATGCCGCCGGTGCAGGATTCGGCGGTCATGAGTTTTGCGCCGCGCTCTTTCAACAGCTTCGCCACAGCCATGGCGAGGGTCTCGCCGTCCACGCCGAAGATGTCTTCGCCGAAGACGGAACGGATTTCCTGTTCGGCGCTGTCCGCCACCCGGGTCGCCTCGACGATGTCCTCGCCGTTCGCGTACATGCGCACGGTGATGATGGACTCCGCCACCTGGGTCCCGACTTCGGGGTTCGAGCGTTCGCCCATCAGGTGGGTGAGGGCGTGGCCGATGTCCGACTCGCCCCTGCCGCACATATGGAGGCGGCGCATCACCGTGGCCGAGGTTCCGGGCGCGCCCTGGAGGACGGGACGGATGGTCTGGTCGAACATGGCGCGCATTTCCTTCGGCACGCCGGGCATGCAAAACACCCTGGCCGACCCCAGCGTCCCCTGGATGCCGGGCGCGGTGCCGTTCGGGTTGACGATGCGCTCCGCCCCTTCGGGAATCATCGCCTGGATGCGATTGACCGCCGCCATGGGCCGTTTGAAAGAGCGGAAGCGGGCCTCGATTTCCTTGATTGCCTCCGGGTCTTCCCGCAGGCCGACGCCCATGGCCTGGGCGAGGGCGTTACGGGTACGGTCGTCCTCGGTCGGACCGAGGCCGCCGGTGACGATGACCACGTCGGCCTTGGACGCGGCTTCGCTAAAGGCGGAGACGATGTCCGGCGTCACGTCGCCGATGGTGCGGTGGCCGAGGATGCGCCAGCCGAGCAGGGTGCACTGTTCGGCCAGCCAGGCCGAATTCGTGTCGATGGTGTGGCCGAACAGCAGCTCGTCGCCGCAGGAGATGAGGTACGCTGTGGGTTGTCGCATGGGCTGTGCTTTCCTGAGATATGCAGGGTCACGAGAGGATGAAACCGCCTACGGCATCAACTCCGGTATCGGCGGCGGCGCGGCGACCTGGGTCGGGCGGCGGCGCTGCGGCGGTTGCTGGGAGGTCGAGTCCGGCTGCGGAGCCAGGGTGTGGGCGTTTCGGCCCGAAAGACCGCCCTCGGTGGAGAGAATCGGCGCAGGCGGTTCGAGTTCGAGAACCTCCATGCGCGGACGCGCGCTTGTCACCGGATCCGGAGCCGGGGCGACCTCGGCGATATTCGGCGTATCGAGGCGGCGGCGTTCGAGTTCGGACATGGTGGACCGAACCGGCATTGTTTCTTCGCTGCGGCCCTGGGTTGAATCGGTCATCTGTTTCGGCGGGGCGAAATAAAACAGGCAGAACCCCATCACCACGCCCCAAAAGAAGCAAATCCCCAGGATCAGGGGACGGGGGTTGTAATATTCGATTGGTCGTTGCCTGGCAGCTTCCGCCATAGTGTCCTCAGTGGAGGGGGATGGTCCCCATACGGGAGCGTCGAGCGCCCAGGTATAATACATATTAAAGGGATGGCGGGCGCGGCCGCCGAATTCCGATCTATCCCATTTCCGATAATGCGATTATCCCATATGAGAGGTTCAGGTCAAGAGCGGGGTTTGGTCAATCCGGAATGCAGGGGTAGACACTGGCGCGCATGCGGGGACGGCGATAGAATCTCAACTTGCGGCGCCGCAATCCGCAAATATGGATGGAGAACCGTAGCCCTATGGAAGGATGGCCTCGCATCCCCAACCAAAACAGCGCCTCGTCGTCCCGGCCGAAATCGACGATTCCGGCTCCGGGAACCGTGGTCATGGCCAGCGTGGAAGAAGAGCTGGGCGACGGCGTCTATTCGCTCCGGTGGGGCGGCAACCGGATATCCGTCACCAGCCGCAGTCCGCTGAAGACCGGCCAGAGCCTTATCCTCAAATCCGAGACAAACGCGGAAGGCAAGCCCACCCTGGTTGTCCAGGGCCCGGCCCTGCCGGAACCGGGCAGCATCACCGGCCGGGTCATCTACGGCCCGGGAAAAAACCGCGCCAACGCCAAACAAAGTAGCGCAGCAGAAAACGCCGCCGCGTCCCGGGACAATCATCAGGCAGGCAACCAGATCGCCGCCGGTACCTCGAAAGCGACGACCATCCAGGCCCCGACGCCGACAAAACCGGTGCAGGATCTGATCGGTGCGGTCCTTGAGCCGTTGCCGGAGTTCGAGGTCAGCGTCAAGCTGCTTGAGGAAGCGGTGAAGGAAGAAAAGGAGCGGCTGGAGGAAAAGAGCCAAAAGAAAGAGAAAAAGGCGGAAGCGGAAAACGCGGCGAACAGACACAGGATGCGGACAGCGCATCAAATGAAAAAGCCGCTGTCCACGACCGCCGCGCCCGGCCGACGCCGGGACGTCACGGGGTCCATCCGGCTGTCACGGGCGGCGGTACCGCACCGACTCCGGGCGAAACTGCCGGCGGGCAACCGGCCGATGCCGCCCGTCCACCGGTGCGCGACGAGTTCGGCAGGCCGATACCGCCCGCACCTGCGCAGACGGCGGAGAAACCGCCGGACGGCGCAGCGCAGCCGCGCGCCGAGGCGTCGCTGCCGCCGCGCCCAGACGCTGCCGCGCCGCCGGTCCGGCCCCCGGTTTCGCTTCCGCCTGCGGTGCCGTCCCCACAGACGGCGACTCCTGCACCCTCCCCTTCCGGAGCGCCGCCGCCGGTTGCCCCGCCGGTCCTGCCGGAGAGCGCCGGCCCGGTTGTTCTCGAGCCGCTTCCCGCACCAGTGCCACAAGGCGGCGTCGCGATGGCCATAACGCCTCCGCCCGTTCCGGCGGGACCGGGGCACTCTGTTCCGCCCGCTCCCGCACCCCTTCCATCCGGTGCGGTGCCGGTTGTTCCTGAACCGGTTCCGGCCGCGCCGCCTGTGGTCGCCCCGGTCGGTACGGTCTCGGAAAACGTCGGTCCGTATATTCCACAAATAGCGCCTGCGCCGGTGCCGACGCCGCAGCCGGCAAGCACGGCAAGGGAGACTATCGCTGCACCGCCGCCAGCGTCGCAATCGCAGGGTGCAGTCGCGCCCGCGACGGCGTCTCCCGGCCCAGCGGTTCCAGAGCCACTCCCCGCAGGACAGCGCGGCGAGATGGTTGTCGCGCCCACCCAGCCGCAGAACAGCACCACACCAGAACCTGCCGCACTACCCATCCGGCCGGAATACGCCGGCCCTGCCGTTCCCGAGCCGGTTCCCGTCGTTGTGCCGAATGGCGGCGTTTCCGGAGGCGGAAATCCTCCGCCAGCCGCACCGTCGGGAACGGTTGCGCCAGCGCCTGTTCCGCCAGCGACTGCCGCCGTGCCGCCTGAAGCGGCGGTTTCGAATTCAGCACCAGCACCCGGCGCCACGCCAGCGCCGCCACCACCGCAGGCGGTTCAGCCGCCGTCGCCGATTGCCGTCGGCCAAAGAGACGCGCCTGTCGCCGTCATCCTGCCTGGGGAAACGGGGCCGGCTGTTCCCGAGACCCCGGCTCTTCGTCCAGCCCCAGCGCCCGAAGCTGGACAACCGCCAGCCGGACAATCACACGAGCAGGCTGGTCTTTCCGAGGCGTCGCCTCCGCCTCCGCCGCGGCAGTCGGGCAATTACGGCCCGTCCCGAAGCGACACCGACACCATTCGCGCGCGGCAGGCGACGCTGCCCAGCGCCGACATGACCGACCTCGAGGCTGTCGAAGCGCGGACAGGCGCGAAACCGGAAGTCGTTCTCAAGGAAGCGCTGACGCAGATGGTCAAGGCGGCGGAACTGCCCCTCGCCGGCGCCGCCGCCGGCCCGCCGTTGGCACTTGTCGCCAAGCCGCCGCCCGAAACGGTGGACAAGGCGGCGGAATTGCTGCTGCAGGCGGCCGGCGTCACGCCGGACGAGGAATCCGTCGCCGCCGCCCGCGCCCTTATCAAGCAAAATGTCCACATCAACAGGGACAGCGTCCAGACCGTCCTGACCGCCGCCGCCGAAGCGCCCGAGTCCGAGCGGGAGGCAACCATGAACGCGGCGGCGCGGTTGTTGGCGAAAGACATCCCCGTCTCGCCGCCATTGGTCGCCGGCCTGGCGGATGTCCTCGACCGCCGCGCCGGAACCCATGCCCTGGTGCAGCAAACGCAGGAAGCGCTGGCGCTGGGCGCGGACAACCCGCAGGCGCAAAAACTCATGGAAGCGGCGGGCGACCTCCTCGACATGCTGCACGTGGATCTGGCCAGCCCCGACGCGCCGGAAGCGCTCGAACGCTACCTCTCCACCTTCGGCAGGGAGACGCTCGGGAAAGCGTTGGCGTTGGTGGAGACTGCGGCACAGGCAGTTTTGGAAAACAGCCCCGAATTGCAACGGCTCGACCAGGCGATTGCGGCAGTCGTGACCGAACTCACCGACGAACTGGCCCAGGTGCAGACGCAGTTATTGGCGGAAGAAAACATCGACACGCAGCCACATGCCGCGCCGCCGCCTGTGAAAGAACCGGCAACGCCGGTGCAGGTGACGCCGCTGCCGGCGCGGCCGATTCCGTCGGCGCCAATCAACGCCTACCTGAATGCGCCGCGCGCCTTCGACATCGCCGAGGCGTTGAAAAATCTGCCGCCGATGCCGCAGAACATCACCATCAACACGCCGATTCCGCAGGAGATTCCGCCCATAGCGCCGCAGCCGCTGCCTGCGCCGTTACCAAATCTACCGAACCTGCCGAACCTGATGCCAACGCCGGACGGGAGCGTGCCGCAGGGCGACGGCGCCACGCCGCCGCAGGCTCCCGGCATGACAGCGCCGACGCCCGCGCCGCTGCCGCCGGCGGGCGAAGGTTTTCTGATGCCGAAGCTGGACAGCCTCTTCCAAATCCCCGGGCTGAATCGACCGGAACTCGAATTGTTGAAACCGTCCGGATTCATGGAGCGGTTTTTGCAATCGTCCCTCGACGGGCCCGATGCCCAGCAGATCAAGGAAGACGCCCGCACGCTGCTGCGGCAGTTGACGTCCGAGGATGCGCGGCAGGTGGAACGCGGGCTGCGCGAGGTGAAGAATAAAAGCGCCGACGTGCTCAAAGAAACGGCGGCGCGCCTGAACGAACGCGAGGTCGAGGTTATTCGCGGCAACACGGTGCTGAACCGCCTCGCCGACGCCGCCGCCAGCCTGCGCGATCTCGGCCGTCAGCTTCTTGCCGTCAAGGCGGAAAACCTCGCCGGGCAGGACCGCGAACCCGGGGTCATGCTGGCGGAAGTGCCGTTCAAACTGCACGACGACGCGGGCGAAGGCAGGATGCAGATGTTCTACCGGCGCAGAAAGGACAAGGGCGAAGGCTGGAACAACCGCGTCATTCTCGATCTCAATACCACTCGCATGGGCCCGGTGTTGGGCGATATGCGCTTTTTCGGCCAGGACATGGTCCTGAACATGTTTGTCGAGCACCAGGACACAGCCACATATCTCGAGGCGTCTGGAAAAGAACTGGTCGCCGCGCTGGCGGACAAGGGTTTTCGCGTCAAGGCGCGTTTTATGGTGCTGCCGCCACGGACCGCGCCGGAAATCCGCGCCGAGCGGCCGGTTATCACCGGTGAAGACAACACGGTACCGCTCACGGACGGCGGCAGGCTCGATATCAAGGGATAACATGGAAGAACTCGCACTTCATTTGCCGAGAATCGCCTTTGGCGCAGTGTGCCTGGCGGTTTTGTACGCGCTGTTTCGCTATAAAAAAATTAACGATTTCACCCTGTGGATGCGCGAACAGCACCGGGATATGACCCGGGCGGCGGCGGATTCGGCCTTTTGCCGGGAAACATTGGCCCAAACCGATGCCGCGCTGGCCGCCTTCGGGCCTGAAGCCGCCGCCGCGCCTGTGACGAAACGGCAGGAAGTGGTGCTCCGCGCCTATCCCCGGATGATGTTTCTTCTGGGCGGCATGGGGTTGGCGATGATTTTTGTCGCCGTCGTTTCTCCTGCCGATACGGGAAGAGCGGACTGGCCTCTGTATGTGGGGCCGGTCATCCTGCTCGCGACCGCCGTCATGTATTATTTCCACCGACGAGAGCGGCGCGCTTTTGGCCGGGTCCAGCTCCTGAACCGCAAATATCTGCTCGAAAAGACGCTCAACGACCCCGCCATGTTCGATACGATGCGGGAATTGTTGCTCTATTACCCCAATCTCGTGCCCTTGTGGATGGAAATGGCGTCGCAATATGCGGAAAAGGGCGATATGGCGGCTGCGTACCGGGTTCTTCGGGATGCGGATGCGAGCGTGGGGGACAATCTCGACCTGGCGTTGACGGAAGTCGCGTTCAAACTGCGGCAAAAAGAGTACAACGCGGCGGAAAAGCGGTTGAAGGCGGCGGAATCCTGCCCGCGCCAGGCCACAGACCCGCGAATAGCCCTCTATTATGCCGCGATTGCCTTCGAAAAGGGGGATGCGCAGACGGCGCGGCGGCGGTATGAGGAGGCTGTTGGGCTGGATTCGCGCTTTGTCGGGCAGTTTATGCCCCAGGATGCAGCGTTATTGGGCCTCAAAACGATGATTGAGGGGGAATCCGGGGCGGAATCCGGGTCGTAAGGGACTATTTTACGCACTTTCTGCACAGGTTTAGGACAGAATTCGAGGGAGTAAGACCGACTCGAACGGGAATATTCGCGGTTTTTTAGCAACTTTTCACGGAACATAAACCGGTTGTTTTATAATGGTTTAGAATGGCATTTGTGGTTGTTCGGACGCACGAAGATGAAAAAGTTTTCGAAAAAGCTCTTGCAAAAGAATTCAAAATTCGTATTATCCAATTCATCGCAGCAACGGTGAGGCGAACGAACACGCCTGACTGCTGAAAAGCAGCCAGCGCGGAACACCCTCTGCTCTGCTTTGAAAGTTTTTGAAAAAAGTTCTTGACAAAGCCGAACATTAGGGTATGATGAATCTCGCCTTGAGGAATTCATACGCTAGGGCCTGACGGCCCGGCGCTTTTTTTGTCCCTATAAGAGTGGCGGGACACAAAACGAGAACCTCAAAAACGCCGCTGAAAAAACTTGAGAAAAAGTTAAAGAATACTCAAGGGATTCAGCGAGGATGACGATAAATAACTCCTGGCGAGTGAGCCGACGAGCTTCGGTGAAAGCCAAGTGAGGTTATTAAAAGACTTTATAGCAATGCCCAGCTTTGTACGGGCGAGTGCTCTTTGAAATTAAAATAGGCAGCTTTGATGTAAGAGTTCGTGAGTTGAATCATATCCTCCCCGGATATGATTCTGCGACCGGCTTCTTTCCACAAGCCTGTGGGGGAAGCCAAAAATCAATGCCAAGTCTGTCGACCGCTAGCCCGGCGGCAGACATTAGTTCAAGCTTTTCTTAATTGAAGGGTTTGATCCTGGCTCAGAACGAACGCTGGCGGCGTGGTTGATACATGCAAGTCGAACGGGAAACAGGGCTTCGGCCCTGGAGTACAGTGGCGGACGGGTGAGTAACGTATGATCAATCTGCCCTCAAGACTAGGATAGCCACCCGAAAGGGTGGGTAATACTGGATAAGCCCACGGTGAGGCATCTCACTGGGGGAAAAGGATTGGGATCTTCGGACCTTTCGCTTGAGGATGAGATCATAACCTATCAGTTAGTTGGTGAGGTAACGGCTCACCAAGACGACGACGGGTAGCCGGCCTGAGAGGGTGGACGGCCACACTGGAACTGAGACACGGTCCAGACTCCTACGGGAGGCAGCAGTGCTGAATTATTCGCCAATGCGCGAAAGCGTGACGGTGCGACGCCGCGTGCGGGACGAAGGCCTTCGGGTTGTAAACCGCTGTCAGGGATTAGAAAACCTATATGGTTAATAGCCATGTAGCTGATCAGTCCCAAAGGAAGCACAGGCTAATCTCGTGCCAGCAGCCGCGGTAATACGAGATGTGCGAGCGTTGTTCGGAATCACTGGGCATAAAGGGTGCGTAGGTGGTGTGCCAAGTCGGACGTGAAATCCCTCCGCTTAACGGAGGAACTGCGTTCGATACTAGCACGCTAGAGGGTCAAAGGGGCAAGCGGAATTCTAGGTGTAGCGGTGGAATGCGTAGATATCTGGGAGAACGCCGAGGGCGAAGGCAGCTTGCTGGGTGACAACTGACGCTGAGGCACGAAAGCTAGGGGAGCAAACAGGATTAGATACCCTGGTAGTCCTAGCCGTAAACGATGAGCACTTTGTTCCGGGAAGCCTGATCTTCTCGGAGCCGTAGCTAATGTGTTAAGTGCTCCGCCTGGGGAGTATGGTCGCAAGGCTAAAACTCAAAGGAATTGACGGGGGCTCACACAAGCGGAGGAGCATGTTGTTCAATTCGAAGCAACGCGAAGAACCTTACCTAGGCTTGACATGCTAGTAGTAGAATCCTGAAAGGGGGACGACTCGTAAAATCGAAAGCTAGCACAGGTGCTGCATGGCTGTCGTCAGCTCGTGTCGTGAGACGTTGGGTTAAGTCCCGTAACGAGCGAAACCCCTGTCGTCTGTTGCTACCAGGTAATGCTGGGCACTCTGACGAGACTGCCGGTGTTAAACCGGAGGAAGGTGGGGACGACGTCAAGTCATCATGGTCCTTACGCCTAGGGCTACAAACGTGCTACAATGGCGGGTACAGAGAGACGCAATGCCGCGAGGCGGAGCAAATCTTCAAAACTCGCCCCAGTTCGGATTGGAGGCTGCAATTCGCCTCCATGAAGTTGGATTCGCTAGTAATCGCGGGTCAGCCACACCGCGGTGAATACGTTCCTGAGCCTTGTACACACCGCCCGTCAAGCCACCCAAGCTGGAAGCACCCGAAGTCCGGCGCCAATTGTCCGGCCGAAGGTGAGTCTGGTGAGGGGGACTAAGTCGTAACAAGGTAGCCGTAGGGGAACCTGCGGCTGGATCACCTCCTTTCTAAGGACATCCTTAGGGGTAGGAAAGTTACCCGGCGATAGCCAAGGGCTTGCTCTTGGTCCGACTGGGGACGGAACTGCTCACATCAGGTCACGAACTTGGACCACCAAAGCTGTCTATTCTCTATTCTATCCCCAATCGCCCCGCGATAACCTTACCCGCGGGGCACTTTTGCCGAATGCGGCCCGCAGGCCAACTGGCCTATGTACTGCCCTCTTGAGGGGACGTAGCTCAGTTGGGAGAGCGCCGCCTTTGCAAGGCGGAGGTCGTCGGTTCGATCCCGATCGTCTCCACCAATTTTGAGCCAGCCGTCGTGAAAATGGGCTTGTAGCTCAGTTGGTTAGAGCGCGTCCCTGATAAGGACGAGGCCGATAGTTCGAATCTATCCAAGCCCACCATTTATACGGGAGCTGGACGCGGCAGAAGTGACGGGATAAAACGGAAGTAACACACAACGGGAACGGACTTTGCATCCAGACCCCAATGCTCTTTGACATTTGAATAGCAGGCGATAATAGCGCGTGGTAAGAGATGTTGGTATCTCGACACCAGTGCAAAAGCAAAAGGCGAAACAAATTAAAGCTACTTTCTTGGTAACGGGAAAGTGCGGCACTTTGGCCCGGATTTATCGAGGGCGGGAGTGTTGCGATCAAGTTACTAAGGGTGTACGGTGGATGCCTTGGCGCCAAGAGCCGATGAAGGACGCGGGTTAACTGCGACAAGCCCCGGGGAGCCGTTGCCAGGCTGCGATCCGGGGGTCTCCGAATGACTCTATACTGAACACATAGGTATAGAGAGGGAACGTGGGGAACTGATACATCTAAGTACTCACAGGAAAAGAACGCAAACAGCGATTACCTTAGTAGCGGCGAGCGAAACGGTAAGAGTCCAAACCATATACGTGTAAGGTCAGGCCGTTGCGTATATGGGGTCGTGGGAACGTCATGCCGAACCTGAATAGGCAGTCGTATTGAAGCTTGTTAACCGAACAGACTGGAAAGTCTGGCCACAGAGGGTGATAGCCCCGTAAGTGAAAGCAACGCTTCAGCGATGACGTCTCCCAAGTACTGCCGGGCACGGGAAACCTGGCGGGAATTCATGGGGACCACCCCATAAGACTAAATACTCCTTGGCGACCGATAGTGAACCAGTAGGGTGACTGAAAGGTGAAAAGCACCCCGAAAGGGGAATGAAATAGTACCTGAAACCGTATACCTACAAGCTGTGGAAGGCCTATGGCTCCGCAAGGAGCAACGGCTGACCGCGTGCCTCTTGAATGATGATCCGGCGAGTTATCGTCTACGGCAAGCCTAAGTCCTTAAGGGATGGAGGCGTAGGGAAACCGAGTATGAATAATGCGTAAGTCGTAGGGGATAGACACGAAACCGTAGTGAGCTATCCGAGGCCAGGATGAAGTGAGAGTAAAATCTCATGGAGGTCCGAACCCACTTTGGTTGAAAACAAAGGGGATGAGCTCCGGATAGGAGTGAAAGTCTAATCAAACTCGGAGATATCTTGTTCTCCCCGAAATATATTGAGGTATAGCCTTGAGCCACTACGCTTTGGAGGTAGAGGACAGAATCGATGCGGGGGACTACCATCCTACCAATTCGAAACAAACTCCGAATGCCAAAGCGACTATCTCAGGAGTCAGGCTGCGGGAGAGAAGTTCCGTAGCCGAGAGGGAAAGAGCCCAGACCGCCAGCT
Organism: Planctomycetaceae bacterium; assembly: GCA_021203245.1. GTDB lineage: Bacteria > Planctomycetota > SZUA-567 > SZUA-567 > SZUA-567 > JAJBSZ01. The sequence goes on along the minus strand of JAJQBO010000228.1, from coordinate 2,434 downwards.
AAGGTCCCCAAACTATGCTAAGTGGAAAAAGGAAGTGAAACTGCTAAGACAGCTGGGATGTTGGCTTAGAAGCAGCCACCATTTAAAAAGTGCGTAATAGCTTACCAGTCGAGCAGTCTTGCGCCGAAAATTAACGGGACTTAAGCATAGTACCGAAGCTGCGGATGCGAGATTCATCTACGGATGTTCTTGCGTGGTAGGGGAGCGTTCCAAACGGGTTGAAGGTCGAGCGTGAGCACGAAGGGAGCACCCTTTCTGGACCGTTTGGAAGTGATTATGCCGGAATGAGTAGCGATAAAAGGGGTGAGAATCCCCTTCGCCGTAAGCCTAAGGTTTCCTGGGCAAGGTCATTCCTCCCAGGGTTAGTCGGGACCTAAGTCAAGGCCGAAAGGCGTAGACGAATGGACAACAGGTTAATATTCCTGTACTACTCTTGAAACTTCAGCTAAAGGAAGGACGGAGAAAGCTAATTGCGGGTGGGGAGCTGGTAGCCCCATTAAAGCGTGTAGGGTGTCCCCGATGATAAAAAGTTCGGGACAATAACCTGAGACGTGATTACAAAGCGCAAGCATATAAGCCGCTGATGCTATGCTTCCAAGAAAAGTTCCGTTAGTGTGATAGAGTACCCGTACCGATAACCGACACAGGTGGGCGAGGAGAGTATCCTCAGGCGCGCGAGAGAACTGTTGTTAAGGAACTCGGCAAATTGGATCCGTAACTTAGGGAAAAGGATCGCCTTTGGTGGTGAAGGGTTTACCCCGTAAGCTGCTGAAGGTCACAGTAAAGAGGCCCGAGCGACTGTTTACCAAAAACACAGGTCTGTGCTAACACGCAAGTGGATGTATACAGACTGACGCCTGGCCAATGCTGGAAGGTTAAGGTAAGAGGTCATCCCGCAAGGGTGCAGCTTTGAACCGAAGCCCCAGTGAATGCCGGCCGTAACTATGACGGTCCTAAGGTAGCGAAGTTCCTTGTCGGGTAAGTTCCGACGTGCATGAATGGCGTAACGATTTGGGCACTGTCTCAACAACAGACTCGGCGAAATTGGAGCAGTGGTGAAGATACCATTTTACCCGTGGTTAGACGGAAAGACCCCGTGAACCTTTACTATAAGCTATTATTGGTATTTTTTATGGATTGTGTAGAATAGGCGGGAGACGTTGAAGGGGAGGCGCCAGCCTCTCCAGAGTCGCCGGTGAAATACCGCTCTTTTCATAGAGAATATCTAACCTGGTCCCGTGAATCCGGGCCGGGGACAGTTGTAGCCGGGTAGTTTGACTGGGGTGGTCTCCTCCTAAAGAGTAACGGAGGAGTTCAAAGGTACCCTCATTACGGTTGGCAACCGTATGTAGAGCGCAATAGTAGAAGGGTGCTTGACTGCGAGAGAGATATTTCGAGCAGGGACGAAAGTCGGATATAGTGACCCCGCGATTCTGAGTGGAAGGGTCGTGGCTCATCAGACAAAAGGTACTCCGGGGATAACAGGCTGATCTCCTCCAAGCGTTCACAGCGACGAGGAGGTTTGGCACCTCGATGTCGGCTCATCGCATCCTGGGGCTGCAGTTGGTCCCAAGGGTTTGGCTGTCCGCCAATTAAAGCGGTACGCGAGCTGGGTTCAGACCGTCGTGAGACAGGTCGGTCCCTATCTACCATGGGCGTAGGAAGATTGAGAAGAAATGACTTTAGTACGAGAGGACTTTGTCGTACAGACCTCTGGTGTTCGAGTTGTCCTGCCAAGGGTATTGCTCGGTAGCTACGTCTGGAACGGATAAACGCTGAAGGCATCTAAGCGTGAAGCCAGCTTCAAGATGAATCTTCCCCGAAGGCCCCCAGTAGACCACTGGGTTGATAGGCTGGGTGTGTAAGACCCGCAAGGGTTTCAGCTAACCAGTACTAATTGGCCGTTCGGCTTGATCGCAACACTCGCGCTCTCCATACCGGGGAGTGCGGGTTGTTCGCTTTCAAAGTTTTGGCACTGAAGTTCGGGTAACCGACTTCTCTGCCTCATGTGAACAATCGCCTGCTATTCTTTTTATATTACGTCCGCCTGTGGTGGTACAACACAGGGTCGGCCGGGTTTTTCCTGGTGGCTTTAGCGGAGGGGTCACGCCTGTTCCCATTCCGAACACAGTAGCTAAGCCCTCCAGCGCCGATGGTACTGGCAACGGGAGAGTAGGTCGCCGCCGGGGTCTAATTAGGAACCCTCGCTTCATCCGAAGCGAGGGTTTTTTCATGTTTGGCCCTTCTTTATCTTTTCAAATAATGACTTAGGCAATTAAAACGGATTCGAGTTGGGATAATACTTGCATATGAAGTGGGTTTAATTTGCACCTATGAGTTTTACATACCCTCCCAAATAATTGTACCCACTCAAGCCATGAATGTCCATATCGGCACCCCCACACGTCACCCCGGCGTCTTGACGTCACGCCGT
>JAJQBO010000007.1 GCA_021203245.1 Planctomycetaceae bacterium | reverse complement strand
TTGACCCGGTACGTGTTCCGGCCCGACCCGCCCCAAGATCTTTGACAACCGAATCGTGGAGGACCGGGTTTATTCGGCCAGGGCCCTGTCGACCGCCGCCGCGGCATGGATGAGGGCGGTGTCGAAGAGGGGACAGTCGGTATCGTCCTGGGCGATGATGAGGCCGATTTCGGTGCAGCCGAGGATAACCCCTTCCGCCCCCTGCGCCTGCATCGCCGCCACTATCTCGCGGGCAAAGGATTTGGATTCAGGCGTGATGATGCCCCGGCACAGTTCATCGAAAATGACGCGGTTCAACCGGGCGCGCACGTCCGGCCCGGGGATAATCACGTCAAAGCCCCGCGCCGCCAGGCGCTTCGTGTAGAAGTCCTGTTCCATGGTGTAGGCGGTGCCGAGGAGTGCCGCCTTGTGTATCCCCCGAGCCGCCATGGCGTCGGCGGTCGCGTCGGCGATGTGGAGCAGGGGGATTCCCAGCGCCGCCTCCACCTGCGGCGCGACCTTATGCATGGTGTTGGTGCAAATAAGGAGGAAATCCGCCCCTGCCGCTTCGACCTGCCGGCCGCCGGCGGCGAGGGTTGCGGCGACGGCGTCCCAGTCGCCTTGTGCCATGGCGGCTTCCAGCCCGTGGAAATCGACGCTCACCAGGGCGCATTTCGCCGAGTGCAGGCCGCCCAGGCGTTCCTTGACCAGGCGGTTGACCACCTGGTAATAGGTCACGGTGCTTTCCCAACTCATGCCGCCCAACATGCCTATGGTTTTCATTGTCGTATCCGTTCATTGCCGGTGATGTCTTCCGGGATTCGCGGATTGCCTCTTGCCCGGTCTCCCCTATCATATACCATTGGAGGCTCGAGCAGAAGAAAAATCCGGGCGGGGGCAATCACCGCAACCGAAGGGACGGGACGTGAACATCTGGGACATGCGCCGCACTTACCTGAATATCCGCCGCCTCCAGCAGATCCTCACCGTGCTGGTGAAGCACGGGTTTTCGCATTTTCTCGAGCGCATGCGCATCGCCGACTACCTGCCCTGGGTCGGCCGCCATATCGAGAACAGCAAAAGCGCGGTCCGAAACCAGGAGATGGACATTCCCCACCGCCTGGCCGCCGCCTTCGAGGAGTTGGGTCCGGTCTATGTCAAGCTGGGGCAAATCCTTGCCGTCCGTCCCGACCTTATCCCCCGTGAGTTCCAGCTTGCCTTCGCCCACCTGCAGGACCAGGTGCCGCCGGTGTCGGGCGATCAGATTCGCCCGGTGGTGGAAAAATCCCTGGGCCGGCCGCTGGATGAAATTTTCCAGTTCTTTTCTCCCGAAGCCATCGCCGCCGGCTCCATCGGCCAGGTGCATACAGCCGTTCTCAAGGACGGCAGCGACGTGATCGTCAAAATTAAGCGCCCCGATATCGAGGGCCGGATCGAGGAAGACACCAATCTCCTCGACACCCTGGCCGAACTGGTCGAGCGGCACATCCCCGAACTCAAGGTCGTCAGGCCGAAGATGATGGCGGGCGAGCTCCGGCGCACCCTGTCGAACGAACTCGACTTTGTCGGCGAGGCGGCCTACGCCACCAAATTCCGCGAGTCGATAGCCGACGACTCCGGCGTCAACGTGCCGCAGATCTATTGGCAATACGTGACCCGCGACGTCCTGGTCATGGAACGGGTCGAAGGCAAGGCCCTTAACGACATCGGCTTTTTGCCCGCCGCCGAAAAGACCCGCGTCGCCAACGTCGTCGCCGACTGTTTTATGCGGCAGTATTTCGAGACCGGGATTTTTCACGGCGATCCGCATCCGGGCAACCTGCTCTACGGCCCCGACGGCGTCGTCTCCATCATCGACTTCGGCCAGACCGGGCATATTTCCGAGGAAATCCGCCGCACCCTGGCGCAAATCCTCATCGCCCTGAAGGACAACGACACCGACCGCATCGTCGAACTATACGGCGATATCGGTGAATTCGCCCCCGACGCCAACATCCAGGGCTTCCGCTTCGACCTGGCGAACTTTATCGACCGCAACTACGGCATGCCGGCGGACCGCATCGACTTTTCCCTGATCGCCCAGGAATCCCTCAACACCGCCCGCCGGAACGGCCTCTATCTCCCGCGCGACTTCGTCCTGCTCCTCAAGAGCCTGATGCTGGTCGCGAGCCTGGTGCAGGAGCTTGCCCCCGGCTTTCGCCTCGACGTCGCCATCATTCCCGCCGTCCGCCGCCTCAGCCTCAGCCTTTACCGCCCCGACGTCATGGCGGGCCGGTCCCTGAAGCTGCTGTCGCGGTTTTCCTCGCTGGTGCGGCGCATGCCGGACGATATCCGCGATCTCCTGGACAAGGCCCGGGCCGGGCGCTTTACCATCAATTTTCACCACGACAACCTCCAGGGCGTCGCCGAACGGACCGGCCGCGCCATGGACCGGCTCACCCTCGGCATCATCGCGGCGGCGGTCATCATCGGTTCGTCCATCGTGCTTTCGGCCGGGCAGAGCGGCCCGATCGCGGGGTACGTGATTCCAATTTTCGGCGGCATATCGGTGCCGGTCATGCTGTCGAGCCTCGGGTTCTTTTTGGCCCTGGTCTTGGCGGCGTATGTGTCATGGGGAATTTTTCGTGACAAAGACAGGAAATAGTTTCCTGACGTTCGCCCTCGCGGCGGCGCTGCTGGCCTTTGCTGCCGGCTGCGGCCGCGAAGTCGAGCCGTTTCCCGAGCCGGGCGCGTCCGGTGAATCGGCGGAGATCATCCGCGCCGAAGCGACCGGCCCGGTCATCGTCGCCTATGCCTCCTATCCCCTCAAGCGCGGCGCGCCGCCGGACGGGGTGCGGACGGCTGTCTACCGCGCCATCGGCAATACCCGCCTGTCGGCCGCGTCGTTCTTTTATTCCGAACGCGACATTGCGATCGATTGGGTCCGGGAGCAGCTCGATCTGCGCCGCCGCCGCAACCTGCCGCCCCGCATCATCCTTGCCGGCCACGGCCTCGGCGCGACAGAAGCGGCGGAGACGGCGCGGGAGATTCTTTTCCACGACCGCGATGTGCAAATCGTCCTCCTCCTCACCGTGGACGCGGTCAAGACCGGACGGCTCAGCCATGCCGCCGGCGTGACGGGAAATGTTCTTTCCCGCCGCATCCCCGGCGTCAACCACTCGTTCACCGCCTACGACGCCGCGCCGCCGCCGGACGGCAACCGCCTTTGGGCGCACATAAACTACTACCAGACGAACAGCGTCAACTACCACGGCACCGCCATGCCCGGGGCCGAAAACCATCAACTCACCGACTGGACCGGACTGCTGAACCACGGCAATGCCGACGACTACGCCTTTTCCTTCCTGGTCGGCGATCTGCGCCACGCGATTGCGGAGAGTTTGCGATGAGAGTAGGGTGGGGGGGAATCGCCGCAGTTGTCTGCCTGCTCCTCGCTGGGTGCGGCGACAGCATGTGGTGGGAATACCGCGACGACCCGTATATCGCCGACCTCGCCCGCCGGGGCGACGGCGAGGTCATGCGCGGCGTCAACGCCGCCAACAAGAACGACCGCATGATGGCCTTGCGCATCCTCGCCAGCCGCGCGGGCGAAGCGCGCCGCAACGGCCGGCGCGACTTGGCGGTGGAGATGGAGGCGGTCATCATTCGCCGCTACCGCATCGAGAAGGAGCCGGAGGTCCGCGCCTGCATTGTCACTCTCTGCGCGCCGGCGGCGGGGCGGGGCAGCACCGCCATGGTGAAGTTCCTGCGGGAACGCATCGCCGCCGGCGAATTCCCCGGCTATGCCGCTCTGTCCTTGGCCACGCTGGGACCGAAGCACGCCGTCCTGGACATCGAGCCCCTCACCCGCCATCCCGCGCCCGAGGTGCGGCTCCAGGCCGCCAACGCGCTGGTGGTATTGGGCGATCCGCGCGGCTTCGGCGCCGTGTCGAGGGTTTGGAGCGAGATGCAGAGTTCTCTCTGGCCGCCCCGCATCGAAGGCGTCCCGCTGGACGAAGCCAGGACCGGCCTTGCCGCGCGGGCCGAGCGCGCCTTTGGCCGGCCCTTGAATTATCGCTAAAAAGGGAATGGAGTTTGCGAGCATGCAGGAGAGGGATTTTCCCGAGGATTTCGTCTGGGGCGCTGCCACCTGCCCGCCGTGCTGCGAAGGGGAGACGGTCAGCGATTGGGGCAAACTCTCCGCCCCGGACGGCAGCGTCCCCGACGACGGACCGCACCACTGGCGGCGCTACCGCTACGACTTCCGCGCCATGGCCGACCTCGGCCTGACCGCCTACCGCTTCGGCATCGATTGGGCCAGGCTGCAACGCGAACCCAACGCCCCCCTCGCCCGCGAGGACACTTACCGCTACATGGAGATACTCGCGGATCTCCGCAGCCACGGCATCGAACCCTGGGTCACCCTGTACCACCACGCCATGCCGCGCTGGGCCCTGAAGGCCGGCGGCTGGCTCAACCGCGAGATGCCGCACTGGTTCGCCGATTTCGCCCGCCGCATCGCCGACGCCACGGACGGGGAGGTATTACGCTGGATTCCCGTCCACGAACCGCAGTTCTCCTGCTTTGCCCGCCACGCCTGGGACGCCTTGCCGGGCGGCGAATGGGGCAGGCTCGACCATGTCCGCCGCGCCTTCGGGAACATGGCCCACGGCCACCGCCTTGCCGCCGCCGCCGTGCGCCGACGCCTTCCCGGCGCGAAAATCGGCCTCAGCCTCCCCGGCGGCTGTTTTTTTCCCCATCGCCGCTGGCATCCGGGCGACCGCCTCGCCGCAGGGATTGCCGACTGGCTGCTCAACCGGTACGGCCTGCGGCAGTTCGGCCGGCCCGACTTCGTCATGCTCCGCACCGGCGATGAACTGCGCCTGCGCGCCTTCGACACCCTTTCCCTCGGGAGCGGGGTCTCCCCCTCCCTCCCGGTCCGGATGCGCCAGGGCGGGGGCGGCGACGGCTTTTCCCGCTGCCGCCGCACCAGCGCCGCCGCCTGGCTCCGTCGCCTCCGCGCGCCGGTCTATCTCGTCGGCCATGGCGACGCCACCCTGCCGGACGGCGGCCTGCACAGCCTCCTCGCCTCCTATTCCGGTTCCGCCGCGGTGGCCGGTTTTTTCTACGACCCGCTTCTCGACGGTTTCGACGTGGCCAGGGGATTGGCGGCCGGCGGCGGATTGCTGCGGGTTGATTTTCACGGACGCGAACGGCGGCGCGAACTCCGCGCCTTTGCCAGGCCGTTCGCCGGGGTGGTGAGGACGGGGCGGTTGCACACGCTGGCCAAAAAGGAGCGACGTCATGGATAGGGCGGCGGAAAAGGCCGGTTCCTGGTACGAACGGGACAACGAGGGGCTGCGGGTGCAGGTGGAGGAATGCCTGGCCGACGCGCGCGACCGGTACGGCCGCGCCGTCGCCGAAGCGGCGGGCCGTCCGGTCGGGATTGTCGTGCCCCACGCCGGGCTGGTCTTTTCCGGCGCGGTCGCCGCCGCCGCCTTCGACCTGGTCCGACAGCGGCTGGAGCGGGTCGATACCTTTGTCGTCTTCGGGGCCTGCCACCGCGCCCGCCTGTCCGTCCCCGCCATCTGGGCCACCGGCCAATGGGACACGCCGTTCGGCCCGGCGCAGGTCGATGCACCGCTGGCGCAGGCGTTTGTCGATGCCGGGGTGGGGCGGGAGGACTATGGCGTCCACCAGGGCGACAACGCCATCGAGTTGCAGATGCCGTTCATCAAGGCCATGTTCCCCGACGCACAGATCGTTCCCATCGCCATGGGGTTTTTCCCCGACGCGGGGGATATCGGAAAACGCGCCGCCGAAGCGGCGCAGGGGTGCGCCGGGACGATTGTGGCTGTCGCGTCCACCGATCTCACCCATTACGGCGCGTCGTTCGGCATTATGCCGGCCGGCACCGGCGAGCCGGCGTTATGCTGGCTGGCGGAGAACGACGGCCGATTCCTTGACGCCGCCGTCGGCATGGACGCGCGGCGGGTGGTTGAGGTGGCGGAGCGGGACCACAGCGCCTGCGGCGCCGGCGCGGTGGCGGCGGTTATCGGCTGGGCGTCCGCCTTTGGCGCCGCCTCCGGACGGCTCCTCGCCTATACGAACAGCCACGACGTCATGCCGCAAGGGGAGGCGTCGCATATGGTCGGGTACGGGGCTGTCGCCTACGAAGCCGACGTGCCGTAGAGCCACGCCAGGGCCTTTTCCAGGGCCGTATTGAAGAAGAACCAGTTGTGTTCGCCCAGCCATTCCTGGTAGGTGACGGGATAGTGCATGGCGGCGAGGTGGTCGCGCAGGCGGCGGTTGGGGACGACGAGGTAGTCGCTTTCGCCGCAGGCGAGGAACAGGTCCGGCGGGTTCCCGGCAGCAAGCGCCCGCCCGGCGAGGGAGGGGATGTCGTGCTCCTCCGACCACGCGAAGCTCTCGCCGAACACGCATTCCATATCGAGCGGCAGCCGCTTGCCGAAGAACTCCTCCGCCTTTGCCCGCCCGAGTGGCGATCGAAGAATGTCCAGGTCATCGCGGAGAAACAGGCACGCCGACGAAAACGCGGCAACCTTGCCAAACCGTTCCGGCCGCGACAACGCGCATTTCAACGCGCCGTAGCCGCCCATTGATGCGCCAATCACGGCGGTCTTATCCCGCTCTGCCGAGACATTGAAGAGGCTGCGAACCGTGTCCGGCAGTTCATCCGCCACATAGGAAAAGTAGCGCGGTCCGTGCGCCATGTCGGTGTAAAACGAGCGGCCCACCTCGGGCAGAACGAAAATGGTGTGGTATTGCTGGGCGTATTGCGGCAGCAGGGTGAAGTTGGCCCAATCGCCGTTACTGCCGCACAAACCGTGCAGCAGGTAACAGACGTTGTAGGGTCGATCAAGCGGGTAGTCGTGCGGACCGACGAGGGTGACGCCGGTCATCATCTCGAGAGTATGAAAAAAAAACGTCTCCGCGTAGAAACATTTCAGGCCTCCAGGGCGAGCGCGTCGCGCATCCGCGCCAGCGTGCGTTCCCTCCCCACCAGTTCCACCACCTCCCATATGCCGCGGCTCACCGTGCCGCCGGTGACAGCCACCCGCACCGGCTGGGCTAAGTCGCCGGTTTTAATCCCGTTGGCCTCGCCATAGGCAAGGGCGGCCTTTTCCAGTTCCGGGGCTTTCCATGCGGTCAGGTCTCTGAATATGGGAAGGAGCCCCTTGACGACGGCAAAGCCGGCGCCGTCCTTTTTCCTGAGCACCTTGTCTACCGCCTTCGGGTCGTGCTCGACCGACGCGGTAAAGAAATACCGGGTGTTGGCGACAAAGTCCCTAATAGTTTTGAGGCGCTCCTGTTCGAGCAAGATTAGTTTGCCGAGCCACGCCGGGTCAATCGATTCCGTCGCGACGCCTTCGGCCGCCAGTTCGGCGGTGATGAGGGGCGCGAGGTCTTCCAGCGGCATTTTCATCAGGTACTGGCCGTTCATCCACGCCAGTTTTTCCAGGTTCAATTGGGCAGGCGCGGCGGAGACGCGGTCGAGGGTGAAGTGCCGGGCCATCTCCTCCCGCGACATGATTTCCACCCCATCCTCCCGGCCCCAGCCGCACAGGGCGAGAAAGTTGAACAGACATTCGGGGAGATACCCCTTGGTGCGGAAATCGCCGACATAGGCGTCGCCGTCGCGTTTCGAATACGGTTTCCCCTTGGCGTTGACGATCATGGGGAAGTGGCCGTAACGAGGCGGGGTCGCGTCCATGGCGCGGAAGATGAAGTGGTGCCGGTAGGTATTTTCGACATGGTCGTTGCCCCGGAGAATGTGGGTTACGCCCTGGTCGACGTCGTCCACCACGTTGGCGAGGTGAAAGACGGGACTGCCGTCGGAGCGGACGATGACCAGGTCGCGGATGGAGTCGAGGGGCTTTTCCAGATGGCCGAGAACAAGGTCTTCGTAAAAGACGTAGCGGCGTTTAAAGACTAGGGTAACGGGTTTGCCGCCGAGGACGTCTTCGGCTTTGCCGGTCAGCGCCCCAAGGAGCGCCTGCCCGGGTTTTTCGCTGCCGTCCGCCATTCTGACGCGCAGGTCCGGCATGGCGTCGCGGCTGATCGGGTTGTGGTATTCCTTCCCGTCCGAGCCGTGGGTGACGTAATCGACGCCGCGCGCGGTGACGAACAGGTCGCCCTTCGAGACGTCGACCTCCACCTCCTCGCGCGGCTCCGAGACAAAGGACGGGTCGAGGAGCGGGCCGTCCAGGTGGAGAATGGTGGGACCGCCGTCCTGGTGGCGGCTGGCATACCCTTTTGCAATCATCTCGTCCACCACCTGGATGTGGCGGTCCTTCTGCTTCGACTGGTACATCGGTTCTTCGTCATAGTCGAGGCCGAGCCAGTGCATGGCTTCGAGGAGCGTTTCAATTGCTTCCGGGGTCGAACGTTCGAGATCGGTGTCCTCGACCCGGAGCAGGAATTGGCCGCCGTTGTGACGGGCGAAGAGCCAGTTATAGATGGCGGCGCGGATATTGCCGATATGGACGTTGCCGGTGGGGCTGGGGGCGAAGCGGACGCGGGGTGCCTGGGCCATGACGGTTCTTTCTTTTTTCAGATTATTTGCGGCAGCGGTAGATGATGGCGGGCGGAAGGTTTTTCCAGATCACGCCGCTCGATTCAACGTGGGAAAAATACTGTTTGACATTGTGCTTGAAGCGCTTTCCCGCCGGCATCACCAACCCCTGCAGGTAGGCGAAGGTGACGAAGGTGCCGCCCTCGGCCATGACGTCCACCATTCCCCGCAGGATCTTGTGCTGGAGTTCTTCCGGGAATATCGCCCACGGCAGGCCGGAAATGATGCAGTCGATTTTTTCCACCCCTTCGTGGAGGCAGTAGGTGGAGACGTTCGAGGCGCAGTCGGTATAGATATGCAGATCCGGAAAACGCTTCTTCAAGGCCGCGGCGAAGTCCTCGTTCACTTCGACGGCGAAGAACTTCTGTCCCGGCTGGAGGCTTTCGAGGATGCGGTTCGTGAATACTCCCGTTCCCGGACCGTATTCGGCGATGACGGCGTTCGGGCCGGGCGCGGCGAATTCCACCATGCGCTTCGCCAGTTCGTCCGAACTGGGAACGATGGCGCCGGTGGAAGCCGTCTTGGTGATGAACTGCTTGATGAACATGCGGGTATGGCCGTTCGCCATGCGGATCGTTTCCTTTACTTTTTTGCGTACCGGGTGGGATCGTCGACGCCGGCTTCGAGAAATCCCTGGCGGCGCAGCCGGCACGAGTCGCACCCGCCGCAGGCAAGCCCCTCGGCGCCGACGGGATCGTAGCAGGTAAGGGTGAGGGAATAATCCACCCCCAGGCTGGTGCCCCAGGCAATAATACCGCTTTTTGTCAAATTCTGCAACGGCGCGCGGATGGTGACGGTATCGCCCTCGACGCCCCGTTTGGTGGCGAGGTTGGCCATTTTCTGATAGGCGGCGATGAACTCGGGCCGGCAGTCGGGGTAGCCCGAGTAGTCGACCGAATTGACGCCGATAAACACCGCCTCGGCATTTCTGATTTCCGCGAGAGCCAGGGCGTACGACAGGAAAATGGTGTTGCGGGCCGGCACATAGGTGACGGGGATGCCCTTCGTCTCCGTGTTTTTCGGCACCTCGCCGTCGCCGGTCAGGGCCGAACCGCCGAAGTGGTCGAGGTGGATAGGCATGATGGTATGGCTGGCCGCCCCGGCCGCCAACCGCTTGGCCGCCTCGAGTTCGTGGCGGTTGCGTTGCCCATAGTCGAAGGACAGGCAGTGGCACAGGTAATCCTCGGACTTGGCCACGGCCAGGATGGTGGCCGAGTCGAGGCCTCCGGAGAGAAGGACGACCGCGTGTTTCGTATCCATAACTGTAGGACTCCATAGCAGGATTGGCGGCCGCTTTTCAGGAACGCGGCGCTGGGGACTCGCCGCGCGCCAGGCGGCTTTGCCGGCGCAATCCTCTTTTCAACAGGGTTAAATTGGCCAAACGTGCCTGGTACCGTTCTTTTTTGTCCTCGCCGCAGAAGAGGGAACGCAGGCGATAATTCGCCCCCTGCGCGGTCATTTTCATGTGTTGTACGGCAAGGCTCCACCCTCCGCACTCCCGGCGCAGGTTTTCGAGCGACTCATGGTAAAACGGGGTCTTGCGGGCGTAGCGCCAATAGAGGTCGGCGTTCTTTCCCATATAATCCCGACGCCACGGCTTGCGTTCGGTAAAATGCACAAGCTTGACGTCCCGGCGGGCGTCGTCGACGAGCGCACGATCGTCGTCGCTGAGATAAGCGAATTGGGCCGCGCGCTCATCCGGGTCGAGCATCCAGTCGAAGAAATTCCAGCCGCAGTCGATCGGGCTGAAATCGCCGCCCAGGACCGAATTCAGGACATCCTGATCCGCCAGGTTGGTGCGACCGATCCGCTTGGCGCGTTCAAGTAACGCCTCGGTGAAATTGCGTTCCCGCATCGCCGTAAGATCCATAACCAAGACGCCGGAATTAAAATAGCCGGTACCTGGCGTAATGTGTAGTCTCTCCTGCCAGAATGACGCCACCTCACGGTTTATGAGGCTTTGTCGTTCAGCCACAAAATCGTGACAGGCCCCTATGGGCGAACCCTTAAGATCGTGGTGGTATAAATCAGCGATATCATGGAACAAAACAACATCTGAATCAATGTAGACAATACGATCGTAGTGGGCAAAAATGCGTGGTGCAAAGAATCGGAAAAACGCCGCGTGACTCGGAACCGTGCCCGGGGTGAGCGAGTTCGCATGCGACTCAATTATGGGCCAGCCGTCGACAAAACGCAGGCTCGCGTTGGGAAACCGCCGCATCCATTCCACTGCCGTCCTGAGGCGGGGACGCGGAATATCGTTCTGGACGATAAACAGGTCGTACTTGGCGTCCGCGCCGGCGTGCTCCATAATGGAGGCCACAACCGTCATGGCAGGCGCGAAAAAGCGATCATCACAACCGAGAAAAACCGGAACGGCGTTTTCCTTGAAGGCGGGATTAATAGGCTCGGGGGGAAGGAAGACCTTCACCCCGTCGTCTGTGTCGCTCTGTACCGTCATGGATCAATTTCTCCCCGGCGACGGACTCTCGCCGACGACCTGCAGCCGGGTCAGCGCCCGCAGGATGGCCAGTTTGGCCCTGTCCACATCCACCTTCACGTCCGCACCGGTGTCGGAGGTGACCTCGGCCAGTTTTTTGCGGGCCCGCTCCAGCGCGGTGCGCGCCCGTTCGACGTCAATCTCGTCGCCGACCTCGGCCGAGTCTGCCAATATTACCAGAACCTGGCCGTTCATGTCCATATAGCCGCCGTGGATGGCAAGCTCCGTTTCGGAACCGTCGTCGCCGCGCGCCTTCATGACCCCCACCTCCAGCGGCGCGATGGTGGGTTCGAAGTGGGCGAAAACCTCAAGCGTGCCGGCGGCGGTGTTCAGTTCGACCGACTGCACCAACTCGTCGAACACCGCCCGCCGCGGCGTCAACACCCGGCAGCGGAGATTGCCCCTGGCCATTCGTCTGTCTGTCGACATCGTGTCCCCTAGGAGGCGGCGGCGGCAAGGGACGCCGCCTTTTCCTTCGCCTCGGCGAAGTTGCCCACATACATGAAGGCCTGCTCCGGCATGTCGTTGGCGACGCCCTTGAGTATCTGGTCGAAGCCGTCGACCGTCTCGGCGATAGGCACATAGCGGCCCGGCATGCCGGTGAACTGCTCGGCGACATAGAACGGCTGGAAAAGAAGCGCTGAATCTTCCTCGCCTTCGCGACCGTTTGCTTGTCGTCTTCCGACAGTTCGTCCATGCCGAGGATGGCGATGATGTCCTGCAGATCCTTATACTTCTGCAACACCTGCTTGACCTCGGTGGCGACCCGGTAATGGCGCTCGCCGACAATGCGCGGGTCGAGGATGGTCGAGGAAGAACCGAGCGGGTCGACGGCGGGGTAAATGCCCAGGGACGCGATTTGCCGCGACAGGGCGGTGATGGCGTCCAGGTGGGCGAAGCAGGTCGCGGGCGCGGGGTCGGTGTAATCGTCCGCCGGGACATACACCGCCTGAATCGAGGTGATGGACCCCTTTTTCGTCGAGGTGATGCGTTCCTGCAGCGACCCCATTTCCGTCGCCAGGGTCGGCTGGTAGCCGACGGCGGAGGGCATGCGCCCGAGCAGGGCCGATACCTCCGACCCGGCCTGGACGAAGCGGAAAATGTTGTCGATGAAGATGAGGACGTCCATCCCCTCTTCGTCGCGGAAATATTCGGCGATAGACATGGCCGTCAGGGAGACGCGGAGGCGCGCACCGGGCGGCTCGTTCATCTGGCCGTAGACGAGGGCGGTTTTTTCCATCACGTCCGCCTCCATCATTTCGATCCACAGGTCGTTCCCTTCGCGGGTGCGCTCGCCCACGCCCGCCACCACCGACCGCCCGCCGTGCTCGGTGGCGATGGAGCGGATGAGTTCCTTCATGATGACGGTCTTGCCGACGCCGGCTCCGCCGAAAAGACCGACCTTGCCGCCCTTGGGAATGGGCTGGAGCAGGTCGACGACCTTGATGCCGGTCTCCAGGAGTTCTGTCGCGTTTTCCTGTTCGGCAAAGGACGGCGCGTCGCGGTGGATGGGATAGTGCTTTTTCGCCTCGACCGGGCCGAGTTCGTCGATGGGGCGGCCGGTCACGTCGAGAATGCGGCCAAGCACCTCGGGGCCGACCGGCGCCATGATAGGGGAGCCGGTGTCGCGGACCGGCATGCCGCGCACGAGGCCGTCGGTCGTCGACATGGCGACGCAGCGCACGGTGCGCTCGCCCACATGTTGAGCCACTTCGAGGGTGAGGTCGATGGCCGGTGAGTCCTGCTCGATTTTCAGGGCGTTGTTGATCTCCGGTAGGGTGCCGACGTCGAACTCCACGTCAACCACCGGCCCCGATACCTGCTTCAACCTGCCGAAGCTGCTGTCTGCCTTTATCATTTTCGTTCCTCCGGACGGCGTGCCGTCCTGTTTGATGTGCATGTTTTTTGCCGATGACGCGTCAACCACTCCCCATCGTCACCCCGGCGTCAGAACGTCCACCAGCGGAATAAACGGGCGGTTCGGCCGGGGTCCATGCTCCGAACATCCGCTGCGGAACTCGAGTCCGGTGCCTTCACTGTTTGTCCCCGTGGACCCCGGCCTCACTGCCCGCTTCTTGCCCTGATGCAGGTCCGCACGCCGGGGTGACGGAAAAGGGAGGCGGTACGTAAGGGCCAAAAACCACCGCCCCTCCGATTCCGCATCGTATCCCCGCCGTCACAGCGCGTTTGAGCCGCCGATGATGTCCAAGAGCTCCATGGTGATGCCCGACTGGCGGGCGCGGTTCAGGTCGAGGGTCAGGTTCGATACCATTTCCTCGGCGTTGTTGGTGGCGTTGTCCATCGCCGACATCCGTGCCGCGAGTTCGGCTGCATAACTCTCCAGCATGCCCGGTAGATCTCCGTCGCCATGCGCCTGGACATCAGCTTGTCCAGGGCGGTGCGGGTGTCGGGGAGGAGCTCGTAAATGGGGCGGACCGGTGCGGCCTTTTGCACCGCCTCCATTTCGCCCTGCTTCGCCATCAATTCCTCTTCGGCGTCCGAGAGGTCGAAGATGTCGTCCGGCGCTTCGTCGAGGACGATTTCCTCGAGAACCGGATCGCCGTCCTCGACGACAGACACGTCGGCCGATTTCTCCCGCTGCAGCATCTCGCCCACGGTGACGGGCAGGAGCTTGCGGATAACCGGCCGCTGGGTGAGCATGGACGCGAATTCGTTGTAGACGACGTAGGCTTCGTCGATGCGGTCGTCGCCTTCGCCCGACATCATCGCCACCAGCTTTTCGCAGATGTCGCCGGCCATGATGTAGGACAGCTTTTCGAACACGTCGTGATAAGTGCGGACGATGCGGAATTCGGTCTTCCTGAGATAGGCAATGGTACGCTTGCCGATGGCGAAAAACACCGGTTCGACCTCGCGCTTCGACCGCACGTATTCGGTGACGGCCCGAAACAGGTTGGTGTTGAAGCCGCCCGCCAGGCCCCGGTCACCGGCGATAAGAACATAGGCGACGCGCCTGACTTCGCTGTGCGGCCGGAAAAGCGGGTGTTCGTCGCCGACGAGATCCTCGGCCACATGCTTGACCAGGCCGTCGATGGCGTCGGCATAGGGGCGCATGGCCAGCATCTGATCCTGGGCGCGCCGCAGTTTGGCTGCTGCCACGAACTTCATGGCGCGGGTGATCTGCTGGGTGCTCTTGACCGACCGGATGCGGCGTTTGATGTCCTGGGTCTGCATGGCTATTTCCTGGGCGGCCTGACGACCGCCGTCTCGCCCGTGTCCTGGCCGCGGACCGGCTCCGTTCCTTCTGTCGCGTACATGCCGGCGTAACCTTCGACATAATCGCGGATGGCGCGGCCGAGATCGGCTTCCGTCTCGACGTCGAGCGCGCCCGTCTTGTTGATCCGGTCGAGGATGTCGGCGCGGTTGGCGCGGAGATAGTCGAGGAGCGCCTGCTCGAATTCGACAATCGCTTCGGTGCGGATAGTGTCGAGATAGCCCTTGGTGCCTGCATAAATCGAAGCCACCTGTTCCGCCACCGTCATGGGCGAATATTGCTGCTGCTTCATCAGTTCGACGAGCCGCTCGCCCCGGGCGAGCTGGCGCTTCGTCACCGCGTCCAGGTCGGAACCGAACTGGGCGAAGGCGGCGAGTTCGCGGTACTGGGCGAGGTCGAGCTTCAGCGAGCCGGAGACCGACTTCATCGCCTTGGTCTGGGCCGCGCCGCCGACGCGGGACACCGAGATGCCGACGTTCACCGCCGGGCGAACGCCGGAGTAGAACAGGTCGGCCTCGAGGAAGATCTGGCCGTCCGTGATGGAGATGACGTTCGTCGGGATATAGGCGGAGACGTCTCCCGCCTGCGTCTCGATGATGGGGAGAGCGGTGATGGAACCGCCGGTGCCGCGAATTTTCGCCTTCTTCAGGTCGGGATTTGCCGCCACCTCTTTCTCGACCGCCCACGCACCCGGCACGCCGGTGTAGATTTTCCGGCCTTCCACGTCGGCGGGATCGACGATGTCGGGCATGGTTTTTTCCACCGCCACGTATTTGTCCGCCATCTTGACCGCCCGCTCGAGCAGGCGCGAGTGGAGGTAGAAGACGTCGCCCGGATAGGCTTCGCGGCCGGGCGGTCGGCGAAGCAGCAGGGACATCTCGCGGTAGGCCCAGGCGTGCTTCGACAGATCGTCGTAGACGATGAGCACGTGCTTGCCGAGATCCATGAAGTATTCGGCGATGGAAACGCCCGTGTAGGGCGCGAGGTATTGCTGCGGCGCCGGCTCGGACGCGGTGGCGCTGACGATGATGGTATAGCCGAGAGCTTTTTCGCGCCTGAGCGTTTCGATGATCCGCGACACGGTCGAGCGCTTCTGGCCGATGGCGACGTAGATGCAGATGACGTCCAGGTTCTCCGGATCGCCGTCCCAGCCGCGGTTCTGGTTGAGAATGGCGTCGATGGCGATGGCCGTCTTGCCGGTTTGGCGGTCGCCGATGATGAGTTCGCGCTGGCCGCGCCCAATGGGGGTGATGGAGTCGACCGCCTTCAGGCCGGTCTGCAGCGGTTCGGTGACGGGCTGGCGCTGGACGATGCCGGGGGCGATCCGTTCGATCAGCCGCTCTTGCTCGATTTTTATGTCGCCAAGGCCGTCCTGCGGCGCGCCCAGGGCGTCGACGACCCGGCCGAGCAGGCCGTAGCCGACGCCGACCTGGGAGATGCGGCCGGTCCGGCGCACCGGATCGCCTTCCTTGATGTGCGCGCCGTCGCCGAGCAGCACCGCGCCGATGTTGTCCTCGTCGAGGTTGAGGGCGATACCCATGACGCCGCCCGGGAATTCCAGCAGTTCGCCTGCCTGCGTCTCGTCCAGGCCGTGGACGCGGGCGATGCCGTCGCCGTTCTGGAGCACGGTGCCGGTGTCGGCCGCCTCTGCCGTCGTGCCGAAGGCGGCGATTTCGCGGCGAATGAGGGAGGAGATTTCCTCCGGGTTCAGTTTGCTGTCCATCCTGTTTTTCCTCTGTTGCCGCAGTGCGCGGCGGATTTAATGACTTTTAGCGGCCGGCGGCGCGTCGTCGCCCGCTCCGACGAGGGCGGCGCTTTCGGCAAGCAGCCGTTCCTTGAGCCGCTCCAGCCTGCCCAGCACCGTGCCGTCGACGGTCTTGTCGCCGACGACGATCTTCGCCCCGGCGAGCAGGCCCGGTTCGACCCGCTGATGGAGCATCACCCGCGCGTCCAGGGCGTCCGTGAGGGCCGCCCGCAGCCGGTCAAGTTGCTCGTCCCGAAGCGGCCGGGCGGTGTGGACGGTGGCGGTATAGATGCCGGTCAGCGGGCCGGCCTGCTCCGAAAAGGCGCGGGCGATGCGGGGCAGGAGGGAGACGCGGCCATGCTCAATGAGCACCTGCAAAAACGATCCCGTCTCCCGGGCGAAGCGGGACCCGGCGGCGATCCGTTCCGCCAGGGCGGTCTTATCCGCCAGGGATACGGTCGGCGACGTCAGGACCCGCATGAACTCGGGGACGTGGGCCGCACCCGATGCCGGGTCGACGATGTCGGCCAGGGCCTTGAGTTCGTCCCTGACCCGGTCGACAATGCCCGCCTCGGCGGCGGCTTCGATAAGCCCCTTGGCGTAGCGCCTGGCGATGACGTCCTGCTGTCCCATGCTTTCTCCACGCCCGCTCACGCGCGGGCGGATTCTTTCAAGACCGCGATGTCGGCGATAAGTTCGTCGATGGCGATGTCGTGTTCCCGCTGGCCGAGGCGGCTTTCCAACAGCCGCCGCGCCTCGTCGCACGCAGCCGCCGACGCTTCGGCGCTGAGGCGGCAGGTCAACTGCTGCCGCTCGTTCGTAAGCGCCGCCGCCACGCCGTCGGCGATGGCCTTTGCCTGGCGATCGGCAGCCTGGAGCGCGGCCGCGCGGTCGGCCTCGACCGCTTCGGCGATGTGCTGGCGCATTTTCTCGCCCTTGTCGCCAATCTCGCCGGCGAGGGAGCGGTACCGGTTGCGGTAGTCGGCCGCCTGCTGCTGGGCGTCCCGGGAGTTGCGCAGCGCCACCGCCGTCTTCTTGCCCTGGGTGCCCAGATAGTGCATGATCGGCCGCCACAGGAACAGCCCAAGCAGGAGGAAGAAGCCGAGCGCATTGTAGAAGGTCATCCAATAGGGCTAGTTGACGGTGGACAGGTAGCCTTCGCGGTAGACGGCGAACGGTTCGCGGAACTCGCGCCGGTCGGGCGGTCGCTTCTGGTCCTCGATGATGGCGTGGCCGAGCTTGGCCGCCGTCAACAGGGTGAGCCGGTCGCCTTTTTCGACATGGACGGTGTCCTGGTTCTGGTCGTAGAACCGCAGCGTCTGCGCCATGCG
Organism: Planctomycetaceae bacterium; assembly: GCA_021203245.1. Lineage (GTDB taxonomy): Bacteria > Planctomycetota > SZUA-567 > SZUA-567 > SZUA-567 > JAJBSZ01. The sequence continues at coordinate 4,681 of JAJQBO010000007.1, read as the reverse complement.
GATTTCGGCCGGGGTGCGGTTGCCGCGCATCGCCTCGAGGGCGGCCCGCTCGAGATCGAGCACTTCGGAACTGTGGCGCATGTAAAACGTCTGTTCGATAAACCCTTCCGGGGTGATGCTGGTCCTGCCGGTGAGGAGGAAAACCATATAGCAGCCGAACAGGAGCAGGTAGCCGAGGGCGTAGAGCCAGATGACTTGCTTGCGAAGAGACACCCGCTTGGCGCCGCGGCGGATGACCATCGTCCCCGACTGGTAGCGGATAATGGTGTCGCCGCCCGCCACCCGCACCGAGGTCGCGTGGTCGCCGGACAGGCGGGTGTAGCGCCCGCTGACCGAACCCTCGTGCTCGACCACCACCCGGCGGCCGCTCATGGTGCGTTCGCTCGTCGTGCCCGGACCCGCGACGCGCTGGGTCTGCGCGCCCCGCGCGGTCAGGCGCGCCGACGCGCCGGCGTCGTGGACGACGACGCCGTCCCCCCGGTCCGCCACCCGGCGTGCGTCCTCGTCCCTGGCCCGGCGCATCACCATGGTGTGGCGCGAGACTTTGGGCGTTGTCCTGAACGAACCCGGCTTGTCTGCCATTTGCCTTACATCCTTTTACGGCCGCCCGGCCGCGGTGGTATCGGTTGTGTCGCCGCCCGCCCCGGGCGTGAGCGCGGCGGCCATCATTTCGGCCAGTTCCGGCACCCGGGCGTCGAGTTCGCCCTTGGTCGTTTCGGCATTGAGGCGGATGTCCCTGAGCCCCGCCAGCTTGACCTCCTGCTCGCGGTCGCGCGCCGCGTGGATGATGCCGTTGGCGAGGCGGGCGTTTTCGCGCTGGCCGTCCAGGCGCAGCGCCTGCATGTCGCGGTCGAGTTCGGCATGGCGTTTCCGTTTTTCCTCCTCGAAGCGGATCGTCTCCTGCTGGTTCTGGCGCTCGGCCTCTGCCCCGATTTCCAGTTCGCGGCGGCGCTTTTCCAGCATGACCAGAAACGGCCCCCAAAGGACCGGCTTCAGGGCCGCCACCAGGGTGAAAAAGATGACGGCGACCATCAGGCCTGTACCAAGCTGGAAGTTGACCGGCGCGGCGTGGCCGCTCACCGTTATGGTGCGGATGCCCCGCTCGCGCAAATCGTCGAGCATCTCCTTGTCGATAGCGCCGCCGCCCACGTTGTCCTGAACGAACCCGGCTTGTCTGCCATTTGCCTTACATCCTTTTACGGCCGCCCGGCCGCGGTGGTATCGGTTGTGTCGCCGCCCGCCCCGGGCGTGAGCGCGGCGGCCATCATTTCGGCCAGTTCCGGCACCCGGGCGTCGAGTTCGCCCTTGGTCGTTTCGGCATTGAGGCGGATGTCCCTGAGCCCCGCCAGCTTGACCTCCTGCTCGCGGTCGCGCGCCGCGTGGATGATGCCGTTGGCGAGGCGGGCGTTTTCGCGCTGGCCGTCCAGGCGCAGCGCCTGCATGTCGCGGTCGAGTTCGGCATGGCGTTTCCGTTTTTCCTCCTCGAAGCGGATCGTCTCCTGCTGGTTCTGGCGCTCGGCCTCTGCCCCGATTTCCAGTTCGCGGCGGCGCTTTTCCAGCATGACCAGAAACGGCCCCCAAAGGACCGGCTTCAGGGCCGCCACCAGGGTGAAAAAGATGACGGCGACCATCAGGCCTGTACCAAGCTGGAAGTTGACCGGCGCGGCGTGGCCGCTCACCGTTATGGTGCGGATGCCCCGCTCGCGCAAATCGTCGAGCATCTCCTTGTCGATAGCGCCGCCGCCCACGTAGATGGGCTGGGCGCGCGGGTCGGACGATTCCATGATCGAGTCGCGAAGCAGGTAGTTGTGCGAGAGCAGGCTGTAGATGGCCTCGGGGTCACGGAGGCGCATCCGGACGGGCCCGCCTTCCGTCCCGGCGATGACCTGGAGAAAATCGTCGGCCGTCAGCGGCCTGCCGGTATCGCCTTCGGCGTCGAGGGGCAGTTGGTAGCGCTTGTTCTCGAGCGTCGTCAAGCGCTGGAACTGCTCCTGCGGCGACGCGTCCCAACGCTGCCGCGACATGCCGCCCAGCAGATCGATCTGGACGTCCTTGTAGCCGGGCACGTCGACCTGGTTCTGATAGGCCACCGAGGCCCAGCAGTAGACGAGGAAGACGGCGATGCCGAAAGCGATAAATGCTCTACGCACAGTTTTGCATCCTGTCAATCAATGGAAGGCGAGGATAAGCGCCACCACCAGCGCGTAGATGGCGGTCGATTCCGTCACCGCCTGGCCGATTAGCATGGTGCGGAAGATGTTGGAATATTCCTCCGGCCGGCGGCCGATGGCTTCGCAGGCCTTGCCGGCGGCATAGCCTTCGCCCAGGCCGGGGCCGAGGGTGCCAAAGCCCATGCAGATGCCCGCCCCCAGCAGGGCGAACGCCTGGGTGATGGGACCGACGAGCATTCTGACCGTTTCTTCGTTCATTGGTATTCTCCAAAGAGAGTGTTTGCTATCCGCGTATCAGCAGGATGAGCGCGATAATAAGTGAAAAGACGCTGGGCGACTGGGCCGTCGCCGAGCCGATAAAATAGGCGGTTTTTATCCGCGCCGCGGCCGAAGGCCGGTCGGCCACCGTCCGGCACGCCATCGCGCCCACATAGGCGATGCCGATGGAGGATCCGATTGCGCCAAAGCCCATGGCCAACCCGGAACCGAGGTAGCGGGCCATGCCGACGAGCTCGCCGCCGGACAGCGGGATCAGTCCGAAGATATGCGGGTCCGCCACCGTCGACAGCGCGGCGAAGCCGCCGCTGTTCAGGAGGAACAACGACACCACCAGGGCGAAGATGCCGCCCGTCTGCGCCCAGGCCTGGCCGATAAGCATCAGCATCACGACCTGCCCCTGGGTCGACGGATTGCGGGACATGCCGTCGATGGCCTCGTGCGCGACCAGGCCGGAACCGATGCCGGACCCGATGGCTCCGACGCCGATGCATATCCCTGCCGCCAGGTAGACGGCGCATTGCGCCAGCGAGTCAGGCGCTTCCAGCGCCTTCCCGACCGAGAAATAGAGGAGGAACGACACGACGAGCGAGAAGATCGCCGGCGTCTCGGTGATGGCCTGGCCCACCAGCATGGTGCGGAAGATGTCTGACTGTTTGGCCGGCTGGCGGGCGAGGGCGCGGAGCGCTCCCTGCGCGGTGTAGCCCAGGCCCCAGCCGGAACCGAGCGCGCCCAGGCCCATGGCGAGGCCGCAGGCCAGGAGGGCCGCGAGATTGGCGATGCCCATCAGGGAGCCTCCTCTTCTTCCACTTCCTCAGCCGCTTCCATGGAGATGTAGGTGGTGGCCAGCATGGTGAAGACAAAGGCCTGAATAGTGCCGCAAAACACGGCGAAATAGCCGTACATGCCGATTGGCACGACAAAGTAGTACAACAGCCCCGAGACGACGGACATGATGATCGCCCCGCCGAAGATGTTCCCGAAGATACGGAACGAGATGGAGATCAGTTCGGCTATCTTCCCGACGACGTTGAGGGGGAACATGCCGATGCCGATCAGCCCGCCGGGCGAGAAGTATTCCTTCAGATAGCCGCGAATCCCGTTGAAGCGAATCCCCGACCCGTGGCCGAGGACAATCACGAAGATGATGGCCAGGGTGGCAGGCAGGGTCAGGTCGGTGGTCGGCTCTTCGAAGGCGGGGAGCTGGAAGCCCGGGTTGTGGATGCCGTCGCCGTTCATGTCGATAAACGGTTCGCCCGGATCGTAGAGGCCGTTTGCGTTGTAGTCGATAAACGCCTCGCCGCCGAAATGCGAGTTGGCGACCGGGAACAGGGCCATCATGTTACAGGCCCAGAGAAACAGGAACAGCGTGCCGATGTACGGGAGGTACCAGGGGCCGCGATTGGGGCCGATGGTGGATTTGGTCAAGTCGAGAAAGGTCGAGACGATCATTTCGACAAGCACCTGGCCGCGCCGCGGGTGTTCGCGGGACAGATTGAGGGTAAGGAGCCGCACCAGCAGGTAGACCCCGACGGCGGCTATGGCGCAATGGATGATGGTCGCATGATTGAAGGACAGGCCGAGGAGTTGCAGGGGCGGCGGATCTTCCATCCCCGCCAGGGCGGTCGCGCCGAGGAAGGGCAGGAGGGCGGCGACGGCGAGGCGGGACCGCACGGTGCGGTCATGGCTGGCCGTGGGTTTTCGGGGGCGCTCCCCTGCGGGAGCGGAGGGGACAAACGGGTCGAATCCCGAACACGTGCTACTCACCGGTTTCCTCCGCGGCGGCGGCTTCAGTCCCGGTCCCGAATGGGTTGGGGCGGATATAGGCGTCGGCAAGCAAGATAAGCCGGGGCAAAAATATCCCGGCGGCCATGGTCCAAACGTTGAGGGCAAATGTGTACACAAACACCACCGCCGCGCCGAAGAGAGCCAGCGAGACGAGCATGGCTTTCAGTTGGGTGACGGCAGGGTCTTTTTTCTCGGCGGCGATTTTTTTGATAACAGCGATGTCGAGAAATCCGAATTTTACCAATTGCGCCGCCGCACCGACGGCAAACCCGCCGGCCCAGGCGGTATCCTGGCGCATGACGGCGAGCAGAACCGCAAAAACCGCCAGACACGCGCCGATCATCAGGCCGAACATACGCCGGTGATATCGAATAAAGTCCTGCATGCTGTCCGGCGTCGCCATTGTTAATACCTATTAAATACCGTTGGGCCAAACGAAGCATTAT
>JAJQBO010000164.1 GCA_021203245.1 Planctomycetaceae bacterium | reverse complement strand
GCAAAAAATGCTGGACTCGGTCAATTATCTAGTGAAGGGCCAAACATGAGACGCCGGCGGCTCTCGGGCCGCCGGCGTCTGGTAGGGATGGTGTGTCCTGCGCTACAGATCGATGCGCTTGCCTTCGGCCGCCGACCAATATGCGGCATAGAGAAGCTTTGTCGTGTCGTAGGCGAGGGAGAAATCGGACTGCGGCTTGCGGCCGGTCAGGACGCATTCGGCAAAGTCCTGGAACTCGTCCGTGTAGCCGCGGAGGATTTCGTCCACGACAAACACGTCCTGCCAGCCGATCTTCATCGGCAGCATTTCGCCCAGCACCACGTTGTCGAGGCCGTTTTCATCCAGCATGTAGGAGCGCATCGCGCCGGGAGGCGTGATGTTGCAGACCAGGGTCGCGTCGTTGGCGTAGACGTTGACATAGTTCACCGTCCCGCCCAGGCAGACGTCGCCGGCGATGACGAGCGCCATGGTGCCGTCCGTAAAGGTGATGGTCATGGTGGCGACGTCCTCGACGTCTTCCGGGCGGGCGGCGATGTGGCGCTTCTCGTCGTCCGTCAGCACCCGGGTCGCGACCGCCGTGGCGCAGGTGACGTTCTGAATGCCGATTGTCTCGCCCCGGGCCGCCGCCTCCTGCCGCTTCAGCCAGAGCACGCCCGACAGGGGGTGACAGCCGACGCGCGCCAGCGGCCCGCCGCCGGTGCGGGCCCACTGCCCGGCCACGGCCGAACTGGAACCCTTGAGGCTTTCTTCGCCGCGCATGAAGAGGATCTTCGACTTTTTGCCGCGAATGACCTGCGCCGCCTTCTGGATGGTGGGACAGTAGACGTAGTTCTCCGCATACATGAACAACCGGTCGCTCGCGTCCACCGCCTTCTTGATCTCGTCCATCTCGGCCATGACCTTCTTGTACATTTTCTCGCGCGAGACGGTGTCGCCGATGGGGGCGACGTCGTCGGGCATGCCGAAATAGCCCGACAGCGGCTTTTCGCAGATAACGTGCTTGCCGGCCTGGATCGCCTTGATGAACATGCCGGGATGGAGAAACGGCGGCGTGCAGATGTCGACGACGTCGATCTCCGGGTCGGCGATCATCGCGTTGAAGTTCGGCTCGTACTGCTCGAAGCCGAAGCGCTCGAGTTCGGCCTTGCCCCGGGCGGCGTCGGTGTCGCAGATGGTCTTGAGGCGGATATCGACGCCGCTGACCCGGCGGTAGCCGTTGCCGTGAAGCTGGCAGGCATAGCCGGCGCCGACGATGCCGATGGTGACCGTGCCTTTCTTTTGCATCGCATTCTCCTGAATGAGGGATGGATCGCTATTGTTCGGGTTCGGGCCTGGCGTTCAGCATCGCGTCGACCAGTTCGTCGCCCACCGCCTGCCGGATCATGGTATAGACCGGCTGGCGGGCTTCGAAGATCTGCTCGCGCAGGTCTGGCTCGATTTTGATGATCTCCGTCCCCGAATCGGTGATGACCTTGATGCGCCCGTCGAGGCGCGCGTCGGTCTGCTGGTAGGCGAATTCGGCGGCGATGCGCGCCGCTTCGTCTATAATCTTCCGGTCCTCGTCCGAGAGGTTGTCGTAGAACCGTTTCGAGGCGATGAGCGTCAGCAGGTGGGGCACATGGTTTGTTTCAATAATGTAATTCTGCTGCTCGTACAGCTTGGCCGCCACCGTGGTCTCGTAGGGGTTTTCCTGCGCGTCGATGGTCCCCTGCTGCAACCCGATATACACCTCGCCGAAGTTCATGGGCGTCGGGCTCGCCCCGATGGACCGCCAGAAGGCGATGTGGTAGAGGTTTTCCATGGTGCGAATCTTCTGCCCCTGGAAATCCTCAATTTTCCGGACCGGCCGGTTCGACGTCATGACGCGGAAGCCCTGGTCGCCGACGGCGAGAAGCTTGTAGCCGTGCGTCTCGTACATCTCGTTGAAGACCTTGCGGAAATCGGGGTCGTTGACGGTGGCGCGGAGTTGCGGAATGTCCGAGAAGGCGCTGGGCAGGTTGAAGATCGCCGTCTCGGGGACAAAGTCGATCTGCGGCGCCGTCGTCTGGACGACAAAGGGGATGTCGCCGCTTTCGACCGATTCCAGCAGCTCGCGGTCGCCGCCCAGCATGGCGTTCGGATAGACCTTGGCCTTGAGGCGGTTGTTGGAGAGATTGATAATCTCGTCGGCAAAGCGTTTCGCCATGATAAAGGTCACGGCGTCCTCGGGACTGTCGACGCAGACCGGCCAGGCAAAGGTCATTTCCTCGCCGGCGTGACCGCGAAGCGGCTGCGCGAAGACAATCGCAGCGAGGAGAATCATGGCGACGAAACCGTGTTTAGACGTAGTCATGCATTGCCTCCTAATTTACCAGCGCCAGGCTGATCCACGGGACAAAGGTGATGAACACAAGGGCGACGAGGAAGGCGATAATCATCGGCACCGCCTTTCTGGCGATGGACACCACCGGCACCCCGGACATGGAGCTGGCGACAAAGAGGTTGATGCCCACCGGCGGCGTGACAAAGCCGATACAGAGGTTGACAACCATGATGACGCCGAAGTGCACCGGGTCTACGCCGATTTCCCTGACAATGGGCAGCAGGATGGGCGTCAGAATCATGATGGCGGGACCGACGTCCATGATCATGCCGACAAACAGCAGCGCCAGGTTGATGACGAGCAGAATGGCAACGGCGGAGGTGAAGTTGTCGAAAATCACGTCGCGGATAATCGTCGGCACCTGCATGATCGTCAGCACCCGGGAGAACGCAACCGACGCCGCCAGGATGAACAGGATCGGCGCATAGGTCCGTGCCGCTTCCCGGAAGATGCTGAACAGGTCGGCGAATTTGATTGTCCTGTAAAAACAGATAGCCACCAGGAGCGAATAGAACACGGCGATGACGGCCGCCTCGGTCGGGGACGCGACCCCGGTATAGATACAGCCAAGGATGATGACCGGCGTCAACAGCGCCCAGATACTTTCGAACAGCAGCCGTCCGAAGCCCTTGTCCCGAAGCTCCTGCACCGCTGTGCCGATCCGGTTGCGGTCCTCGCCATACTTTTTGCAGTAAATAAAGGCATAGCCCATGAGCAGGATGGCGATAAGAATGCCCGGCAGGATGCCGGCCATGAACAGCTTGCCGACAGACGCGCCGGAGGCGGTGCCGTAGAGAATGAACGGAATGCTGGGCGGGATGATGACGCCCAGGCCGCCGGCGATAGCCACGAGCGAAACGGCAAACACCTTGTCGTATCGCATATTGACCAGGATGGGAATGGTCATGGAGCCGACCGCCGCAACCGTCGCGGGCGCAGACCCGGAGATTGCCCCGTAGAACAGGCAGGTGATGACGACGGCGCAGGGCATGCCGGCCGTCCGCGTGCCGATGAAATACAGACAGACTTCGAAGAGCTTTTCCGAGATGCCGCCCCGCGCCATAATGACGCCGGAAAGCACGAACATGGGAATGGCGAGCAGCGGAAACGAATCGATGCCGCTGATCATCGACCTGACCACATAGCCGCCCGAGGCGGTGAAGGAGTCGTCGAAGGCGCCGGGAATGGAAGCGACCATGGCGAGGGCGGAACTGATCGGCACCGCAAGCGCAAGGAATATGAAAAACAGGAGGATGATGAGGGGTACAGTCATTTTTTATCCTTCCTTCTCGATGACGACTTTTTGGTAAAGCGCATGGTCCAGCTCGTCCGCAGGGATTCGTCCGACGCGTGGCCGGCCTTGAGATCCTCCTGGGCTTCCTCGATGAAATGCGCGACCGCCTCGTCCTCCAGCAGCTTCGGCGCTTCGATTTTGCTGGCGGTGACTTCGCGATAGATTCGCTGGATGATGCGGAGCGCGGCCAGGCCGAAACCGATGAACGGCGCAGACTGCATCATCCACATGGGGATCTGCGTCGCCGGGCTGAGACGGCCGGTATTAATCGCCAACATCATGATGCGATAGGCGAAGGGCATCAGATAAATGAAAAGCACGCCTTCGAGAATCAAGGCGATAATCGTCATGCCGAACGCGACCTTGGTCGGCATATACCCGACGAGAAGGTCGACCCGCAGGCCCAGGGTTTTTCTGGCGCAGTAGGCGATGGAAAGGAACCCGGACCAGATGAACATGTACCGGGTCAACTCCTCCGACCACACCAGGGACGACCGCAACGCATAGCGGGAGAAGACCTGCACACCCATAATCGCCGCCATCAGCACCAGCAGGACGACGAGGACGACTTCCTCGAAGTTTTCATCCCACCACCCGTGCTTCGGCGTGGGTTTTTCGGTTGATGCGCTCATCAGGGATTATCCTCTCTAAGAACGGTATACCTCGATTCCATGACTGGCTATCAGGTCAAGCCCACGCTTGAGATCGGCCGGGAAATCCGTCGTGGTGTTGGCTTCGATGGAGATGATTCCCTTGTAGCAGATCTTTTTCAACGCCTCGAAAAGCGGCGAATAATCGTGTCCGTCGCCAATTGCCGGCGGAATGCGGGTCGGGAAGGGGGAGAGCGGATTGTCGATATGGACGTGCTGGATAAAGTCCGCGTATTCCTCGATGACGGACATCGCGTGCTTTTCCTCGAGGAACCAGCGGTAGTCGATCAGCGTCTTGAGGTTCGGAATGCCGCATTTCCTGGCATAGGCGAAGTTCTCGGGAACGCCGAGCCAGCGGGTGGAAAGACTCTTCGCCAGCGGCTCCAGGAGGATGGTGATGTTGGCCGCGGCCGCCAGCTCGCAGAGGGTGGCGAGCATGCCCTCGTTTTTCTTGATGTCGTCGGCCTCGGTCGCGCCCGGACGGCTGGAGCGGGTTTTGCCGTTGCCGTAGACATAGTACCGCGCGCCCATGGCGGCGGTGCGTTCGACCGCCTTCTTGAGGTAATCGACGTAAAAATCCCAATCGAAATCGGGGCTGGCGACCACCTTGTCGAGCGGCAGGGGGTTGTCGAAGACTTCGGCGGTGATGCCGCTGTCCCTCAGTTTTCGCTTCGCATCCTCGAACTCGCTTTGGCTGAACGCCATCACTTCCTTGATATGCATTTCGATGCAGTCGTACCCGGCTTTGTCGATATCGTCGATATCCTTGGCAAAGCCGAAATAGGATAGTCGCATTTTCATGATGTGGCTTCTCCTTGTTTTTGGTTTTTCGACAGCGAAACGGCGCAGAAACGCCCGGTTCCGCCGGTCGGGGCGGCGACGCTAACCGACCGGCGGAGCGAGCACCGTTCGACCACGATGTGCGGTGGATGACGGGAGTAGTACTGCGTTTTGAAAAAATGCGTGACCGAAGGCGATGGTCGTCTTGAGTTCGGTGTTGTAACTGTCTGTCCCCATGGACCCCGGCCGAACCGCCCGCTTATCCCGCTGGTCCATGTCCGCACGCCGGGGTGACGTCTGGGGGGATTGAGGTATCGTCACCCCGGCGTCTGGGCCTTGAACCGGGCACAAAACGGGCTGTACGGCCGGGGTCCACGCCCCGCCGTCTGCTCCGGAAATCTCCCGGCGGAGCATTGTCCACCGCTTTTAGTCGTTGGCGAGGATGATCTTGATGTCTTTGCTTTCACCCTTGGCGATCAGCTCGAAATGCTTGCCGCCTTCGCTCATCGGGTAGACGCCGGTGATGATTTTCGCCACATCCATCTTGCCCGAGGCGATGAGGTCGAGGCCCTCTTCCATCTCCGTCGTGTACATATAGCTGCACTGGAAGGTGATTTCCTTGCAGACGGCGTGCTTGTAGTCGAACTCGAATACCGGGACGGCCAGGCCTATCCAGACCACGGTGCCGCCGCAGCGGACGATTTCGACCCCGCCGTTGATGGTCGCGGGCGCGCCGACGGCATCGAAGACGACGTCGACGCCGCCGTCATCGGTCATGGCGGCGATAATATCTTCGACCTTCTCGTTCTTCGAATTGATGATGTGCGTCGCGCCGCATTCCTTCGCCATCTCGAGGCGCGAATCAACCACGTCGATAGCGATGATGCGGGCCGCTTCGCGGGCGCGCAGAACCTGCATGGCGAGGAGGCCGATGGGGCCGGCGCCGTAGACGGCGACGGTCTTGCCCTTGATGTCCTTGACGTGCTTGACGGCACGCAGGGAAATGGCCAGCGGTTCGATAAGCGCCGCCTCGTTGAAAGAAACGTGGTCGGGAAGCGGCATGATCTTCTTGGCGGGAGCGATGACGAAATCGGCCATCGCGCCGGGATACGGGCCGTACTTCGGCATGGTGGTGCCGATGATGGCGCGGTTCATGCACACGTTGCCGAGGCCGTCCTGGCAGTCGCGGCACGTTTCGCAGAACAGACAGGTCACGGTGCCGACCCGTTGGCCAACCTGCAGGCCGGTGACCCCGGGCCCGAGTTTTTCAATGACGCCGGAGAACTCGTGGCCCATGATGAGGCCGGGCGTCCGCATGGCCGAACCGCCCTTGTACCCGCCCGAATCGGAGCCGCAAATGGAGACCGCCTTGACATGGATGCGGACTTCGCCCTCCTTCGGTTCGGGAGTGGGGACATCCTGATACTGCATGTCGCGGGGGCCGACAAACACGAGTGCTTTCATGGTGGTGCTCCTCTCACGTGCTGGGAGAACGGTATGGAAAAAGGACGGCGTTGGCTCTCCGCATCTCGCGCTCCGGCAGGCCGAAAGCCTGCGCCGTAGCGCAAAATGGGAAGGAGTGGACGGAATCGTTCGTCCACGTGGCAGCGCCGGCGGCGATGGTGACGGCCGCGCGTCGTATTTATGGGAAAATGCCCCGGGACGGCGACGGGACGCCGCCCCGGGTGCGGTGATTCAGCATGCTCACGTCGGCCAGGCGACGGTGTAGATGTGGCGGCCGCCCTTTTGCATCGGACCCTTGAGCAGGGCTTCGACCTCTTCCTTCGGGCGTTGGCTCATGAATTCGGCAGGCGGCAGCGTGCCGACCGGGCAGGCGGCGAGGACGTCGTTGTGGAGCTTGACGAGGTAGTCGCAGACGCGCTCAATCGACGCCTTGGCCTTGGCGGGATCCGCATCCTTGGCGTGGCCGAGGACGCCCTCCGGCGCGGTGTAGCATTCGATGCCGGCATTGCCGATGACGCAGTGGCCGGGAATCGGGTAGCCGTAGATGTCGCCGCCGCGGTCGACGTGGAACGGGGGCAGGACGCCCTTGATGTCGGTGTTTTCGGCAGACGCCTGGTCGCAGAACTCGGGGAACAGCGCGAGCGAGATGGACTGCTCGGCCTCGCAGGCATGCTGGAACGGGCGATCATACGGACCGCCGTGCTTCTTGTCCATCAACGTTTCGGCCATGACGCGCGGGATGTCGACGAAGTAGAACATGGCCGGCACCTGGTAGCGCTTGCCCCATTCCTGGATGGCGACGGGAAGGGAGTATTCCTGGCCGTGCATGGAGATGAAAATCTGTTTGCGGAAGCCGGTGTTCCACAGGCCGGTCATGACCGCGCGCAGATAGTCGATAAACACCGAATCCGGGAGCGGTACGGTGAGGGGCTGGCCGATATGGTGAAACGGGTGGCTGCCGTACCAGATCGGCGAGGCGATGGTGGCGCCGGTCTTGCGCGCGACCATTTCGGCAATGCGGGTGCAGATAAAGGTGTCTTCGCCGATGGGGCCAGCGTTGCCGTGGTTCTCGGTCGAGCCGACCGGGATGATGATAATGTCGTTTTCCTTCAGCTTCTTTTCCACATCCTTCTTGGTCATGGTGTGGTAGTAGAGCTTTTCCTCGGATTCAATCGCACCCTTGCTAGGGAAGGTCCAATCGTTTTTCGGGACATCGAGTTCCATGTTTCTCTCCTGATATGACGCTGTTGGTTATTCCGGTTATTTCCGATGGCTGGCGAGTTGCGGCGCGTAGATCCAGACGAACTCCAGATCCTCGTCGCCGGTGTTGACGATCTTGTGGTTGCCGCCCGGAGGATTGTAGACGCAGATGCCGGGCTTCAGTTCGATGACTTCGTCGTCGGTGATGAACTGGCCCTTGCCCTTCATGAAATACATGACCTCTTCTTCGGACTCGTGCTTGTGCAGCGGCACTTCTCCGCCCGGATGCGTCTTGTTGACGCCCATCGCCACGTTCTTGGAACCGCAGACCTTTTCCGAGACGAGGATCCAGCTTGTGCGCGGGGGATCGCGCCGTTCGCCCTTGACGTCCTTAATGTCGACCCAAACCAGTTTGGACATGGTGTTCTCCTTGAGTGGGGAAATGACCGTAGAAAAAAACAGACGGATTATTTGCGTAAGCGCTGCGCCGAACCGGCGCCTTCCAGCAACTCGTCGATGGCCTTGACCGCGTTGTCGTCCAGGGTGACGCCTTCGGCGCGGCTGGCGCGTTCGCGGTTTTGTTCGATTTCCCCCGGCAGGTAGATTTCGTCAAAGCCCTTGGCCTTTTGCAGGCTCTTCATCTGGGCGATGTATTCCTGCATCAATCCCTTGAAAGTCGCGAGCGGCATGAAGTTTTCGATATTGAAAACGGTCAGGGCCGCGCCGACGCCGGTCGAGCCTTCGGGGGCGTGGAAGCTCTTCAGATCCCGCGCATACCGGGAGCCTGACAACAGGCCGGAGAAGATATCGACAAACAGCGCGATCGCCGAACCCTTGGGACCGCCCATCGGCAGCAAACAGCCCTTGAGGGCGGCGTTCGGGTCGGTGGTGAAGTTGCCGTCCGCGTCCATGGCCCAATTGTCGGGGATGGTCTCGCCGTTGCGGGCCGCTTTGCGGATTTTGCCGCGCGCGACGACGCTGGACGCCATGTCGGCGGAAAAGAGGGTGTCGGTGCCGGTGTAGATGGCCATGGCGATGGGGTTGGTGCCGAGGAACGGCTCCGCCCCGCCCCACGGCGACATCGCCGGCGCGGCGTTGCAGGTCATGGTGGCGATCATGCCCTGGCGCGCCGCCGCTTCGGTGTAGCAGGCGAGGGAACCGACATTATTGGTATTGCGGATAAGGACCGACGCCACGCCGCCCTGCTTCGCCTTGGCGACCGCCGTCTCCACCGCCAGCTTGCCGGCGATGGCGCCGAGGCCGTCGCCGCCGTCCACGACGGCGGTGCAGCCCTTGTCCTCGGCCAGCGTCGCCCTAGTGGGCAGGGGCAACTGGTTCGCATCGACCCGCTTGCGGATGGGGCTGAGGAGATAGGTGCCGTGGGTGGTGATGCCGCGCGAGTCGGCCATGATCATGGAGTCGGCGACCGTGGCCGCGCCTTCGTCCGTCTCGCCGCAGGATTTCAGGATGGTGACGGCGGCGGCTCTGAGGGATGCAACGTCGATTTTCATGGCTTCTTCCTATTCTTCTTCGACCAGGCCGGCCTTTTCGAACATCGGGCCGAACTTGTTGAATTCGACGCTGGAAACGCCGCTCGCGAGAGTCTTGGCCTTGCCGTCTTCCTTCGAGACCCGCTCTTCCGTCTTCTGCAGGACGTCCGCCGCATCGGCCAGCTTGACCGCGACCATGCCGTCGTCGTCGCCGATGATGATGTCGCCCGGCTCGATATGGCAGCCGCCGAAGAAAATCGGGTAATTAATCAGGCCGAGCGTCCCCTTGCCGGTGCCGCGAATGCAGACGCCTGTCGAAAAGATAGGGAAGCCGGCTTCGATAATTTCGGCGCTGTCGCGGATGCAGCCCTGAATCGCCAGGCCGCCGACCTTCCGGGCCAGGGCGCTTGTCGCCATCAGGTCGCCGAAATAGCCGTAGTCCTCGGCCCCGGCGGTGGTGGCGACGATGACGTCGCCGGGCTGGGCGCGTTCGAGCGCCTTGTGGAGCATCATGTTGTCGCCGGGGGCGCACTGGCAGGTAAACGCCGGACCGCAAATCCGCATGCCCTTGGCGATGGGCTTGATGCGGTAGTTGATATAGCCCTTGCGGCCGGAGGCTTCGTGCACCGTGGCGCTAGCGTGCTTTTTGAACGCCTCCACCAGCTTCGCATCCGGACGCTGAAATTTCGTAAGCACATGAATCATGGCATGCCTTCCTGGGAAATTGGGGCGGAACGGCGCGGACCGTTCCGCCTTCCATCGCGATCCGAATTAGACGTACTTGGTGTAGACGACCTTGTACTGGGTGAAGAAGTCCTTGTTGGTCTTGCCCTTCGAGAACTGGCCGATGCCGGACTGCTTGACGCCGCCGAACGGCATGGTGCCGTCGGTGACGGTGCCGTGGTTGATGTGGACCATGCCGGACTCGATCTCCTGGACAAAGTAATAAATCTTGTCGAGGTCGTCGGTGAAGATGGACGCAGCGAGGCCGTACTTGGTGTCGTTCGCCATGGCGACCGCTTCTTCGAAGTTCTTGGCGCGGAGGACGACGAGGACGGGCCCGAAGATTTCGTCAATCGCGACCTTCATTTTCTGGGTGACGTTGGTGATAAGGGTCGGTTCAATCCAGCAGCCCTTGTCGTAGATGCCGCCGGTGAGCTGCTTGCCGCCCACGCGGATGGTGGCGCCTTCGTCCTTGGCGGATTGGATATAGCCCATGATGTCTTCGCAGGCCTTTTGGTTCATGACCGGGCCGATGGTGACCTTGGGGTCCATGCCGTCGCCCATGACGAACTTGGTGGTCTCTTCGGCGAGATAGTTTTCGAATTCCTCCGCCTGGTCCTCGAGGACGATGACGCGGCTGATGGAGGTGCAGCGCTGGCCCGCGAGGGCGTAGGCCGCGCCGGCAAGCTGCTTGGCGGCGGAGGCGAGCTTCGAGTAGTTGGCAACGACGGACGGGTTCTTGCCGCCCATTTCCAACTGGACCTTGGTGAAATTTTTGGCGGCGGTTTCATTAATCCGCTGACCGACGGCGGTGGAACCGGTGAAGGTGATGCCGCGCACCAGCGGGTTCGACGAGATGGCGTCGCCCATGACGCTGCCCTTGCCGATAACCATGTTGACGACGCCGGCGGGCAGGCCGGCCTGTTCGAACAGTTCCATAATCATGACGCCGCAGTGGGGCGTTTCGAACGCGGGCTTGAAGATGACCGTGTTGCCGCACACCAAGGCGGGCATGATTTTGCGCAGCGGGGTCAGGAAGGGGAAATTCCACGGCGCGATGGCGGCGACCACGCCCAGCGGGACCCGTTGCGCGACAGACATGACGCCGGGGCGGTCGGACGGCATGGTGATGCCTTCGAGACGGGTGCCTTCACCCATAAAATAGCGGCATTCGACAACGCCGCGCGTCGGTTCGCCCAAGGCTTCCTTCAAGGTCTTGCCCTGTTCGCGGGTCAGCATCTCGCCTATCTTCTGCTTGTTTTCGTCAAGCAGGGCGACAAACTTGTTGATGATCTTTTCCCGCTCGCCGACCAGCATCCTGCTCCATACCTTGAACGCGCGCTGGCAGCTTTCGATTGCCGTGTCCACATCCTGCTTGGCCGAGAGAGGGTATTTGCCGATGACGTCGTCGCGGTTTGCGGGATTAATATTGTCGTAGTATTCGTTTGTGGTGGGGGCGACCCATTTGCCGTCGATGAAGTTCATATACTTTTTGACATCTGCCATCTCGAATAATCCTCCAGTCAGGGAATACGTCCACCAAGGGACGACGGTTGTTATGACACGGTTCATGCGCTCCCGCACCGCAAAGCGATGCAGCATGGGCAACGTGGTCGATAGGATGTCGTTTCAGTGATGAGGCTGCTGTTCGCGTTTTCGGCGCGTCGCGAACGCGGTCGTGAAGTGTGCCTGGTTCGGGTGTAGCCGTTTAGTTCGGGACAATATCAGTCTATCCGCTCGCGAGACTTCAGGCCAATGACAAATATCTATATTTGGTATGACAAAAACCTATAGCCGGTCGTTTCCACAGAGCGTGAAGCGTTTCCCGCTCCAGTCGCCTCTTTCGCTTGCGGGCACAGAACTTTCGCGTTTGTCCTTTCGATGACTCCAGTATACCCGCCCGCCCGGCACGCGGCCAATGAGTTAATCCTATTCATGTATGACTGAAACCTATGGCCTTTTCGGTTCATATTTGCTACCATTGGCATATACTTCGCCTGGTGAGGATGCGGCAATGGACTTCAAGTCGATGCGCTATGTCATGGCGGTGGTGGAGAACGGCAGCATCTCTTCGGCCGCGAAATCACTGGGCATTTCGCAACCGTCCCTGACGACGTATCTGCGCAACCTCGCGGCCAACCTGGGAGTGGAATTGTTCGAACGGGGCGAAGGCGGCTATGTCCCGACCTATGCGGGCGAGCGCTTTATCGCCTATGCGCGGCAGATTGAAAGCATCGCCGGCGAACTGGACAAGGTCGCGCCGCGCGAGGCCGATCACTTTCTCCGCGTCACCTGCCCGCCGTTCGAAGGCAGCTATATCCACCCCTTCGCCATCCGCCAGTTCCGCCTCGCCCACCCCAGCGTCAACCTGATGATGATCGAATCCAACGACACGGCCGAACTGCTCCGCAGCGGCCAGGCCGACCTCGCCGTGATGACCAGCGTGCTGCCCGGCAATGAATTCTACCAGGTGCCGCTCATGCGGGACGAAATCCTCCTCGTCACCTCGAGCGATCATCCCGTCTCCGAACACGCGGTCTGGCGCCAGGGATGCACCAAACCGTGGGTCGACATCAACCTGCTAAGCGGGGATTCGTTTATCCGGCTGTTCCCGTACCAGCGCACCCGCGTCCTGACAGACGACCTCCTGGCCCGGGAAAAGATCGTGCCGCGCATCCTGATGCAGACCAGGAGCGTCCTGACCGCCATCCGCGTCGCCGCCACCGGCGCGGGCGTCAGCTTCGCGCCGGCCACGGGAACGCAGCATTTCCGCTTTTCCGAAGCGCCGGCCTTTTACTCGGTCGGCGATCCGGTGGTCATGGACGTCTATTTCACCCGGCTGAAAAACAACCGGCCGGATGACGCGACCGAGCACTTTACCAAGCTTATTCTGGATTTTGCCCGCTAGGGCGGGATGGAATTTTTGAAAACGAGGAAGGTGGGTGGGGATGGATTTTCGGGAACTCGAATATTTTTCCGCCATGGCCAGCGAAAAAAACCTCTCCCGCGCGGCGGATAAACTCATTGTCAGCCAGTCGACCTTGTCAAAAACCCTCGCCAGGCTGGAAGAAAAAACCGGCTGCCCGCTGTTCACCCGCGTTCAGCACGGACTCCACCTCACCGAGGCGGGCGAGAATTTTTTCGAAATCACCCGCCGACTCCTCCGCATCAAACATGAGATGGACGCCGAACTCCACGCCATTTCGCAGGGCATCGCCGGGCGGGTGTATTTCGGCATTTCCTATACCTTCAGTAAAAGCCTGGTGCCGAAGGTGCTGCCGGTTTTCAGCCGCGACAACCCGCAGATCGAGGTGATTATCCACACCGAGACCTCGGCTGTGCTCGAAAGCCTGCTCCTCGACGGCGGTATCGACGTCGCCGTTATTGTCGAAACAGACCGCAACCGCGCGCTCGCGTACGAGGTGCTATTTTACGAAGAAATCCTCCTCGCCATCGCGCCAGACAATCCGCTGTGCGACAAGGCGGTGTCGCGCGACGGCGAAGAATATCCGTACCTCGCGCCCGCCGCCCTGCGGGACGCCAAATTCATCCTGTCGCAGGAACATATGCGGCTGCGGGAATCCGCCGACGATTTTTTCCAGGCGGAAAAAATCGCGCCAGACATCGCCGTCACCACCGCCAGCGTCTCCACCGCCATTCACCTGGCGTCGCACGACGTCGGCGTGGCCTTTGTCCCGCTTTCCTACGCCCTTTCACCCATCGATCCGCCCGCGCCGCGTTTTTTCACCACCGCGCCGACCCTCCCGGACTGGAAGGTCAGCATCGTCAGAAAACGGAACAGCGCCAAAAACCGCTGCTCGGCAGCTTTATCAAAGCCTTCAAGAGCGCAATGTAACCCAGCAGGGTCACACGGTTACTTTATACAGTATCACGCACGGCTCATGCAGAGGTCGCCATGCCCATGCTGAACTGCAAAAAAGGGCTGTACCCCTCCCCGACGGCGGTCTGGTCGTAGTCGGCGATCCACCGGCCTTCCCGGCAGACAAGGACGCTGGCGGCGCCGGCGCTCCTGGCGCGCGGGGTGGCTTCGTCCGCCCATTCCAGGGCCGCCTTCTGGTGTATTTCGGCGACGCGCAAGCCCTGAAGCCCGAGGGCGGCCGGGATGGTGTGGAGGAATTCCGCGCCATCGGTGGCTGCGAGGGGGAGGCACACGGCGTTTTGCCCGATGTTGATGAAGGCGAGGTTCATCGCCAGGACGTCGTGCCGCGGCGCGCCGGGCGCGGCCAGGACGCCGTAGAGGCGGGTCTTGTCGTCGATACGGTCATAGCGGTAGAGGCGGGACAACTCGCGCGCGGTGATTTGCCCCGGGGCGGATTCGCGGCCGGCGTCCAGGCTGGCAAAGGTGAGCCGCGAGTTGTAGCGCCTGCCGAGGACGCGGCTGATCAGGCCCATTTCGCCCATGGCGATGCTGATGACCGGCTTGTGGCAGCGGGAGGCGACGTCGAAGACCTTGAGGTTGTCCTGCTGGTTGTGGGCGGTGACGGCGAATTTGACCCAATCCGCCTGGGTGGCCGAGAGGGCCGAGACGCGGTATTCGAGATCGGCCGGCGTGCCTTTGAAATCGTGCATGCTGATGACCAGTTTGGACTGGCCGATTCCGCGCAGGCTGGTCATGTCGCTCGCCTCGCAGTCGATGTACTCGACGCCGGCGAGGATGGCCCGGCGGAGGATGTCGCGGCGGTTGGCGAAGCCTCCCCGGTAGTTGCCGCCTTCCTCGACCGAACGGCAGGTTGCCATGATGGGTCTGTCGCAGGCGGCGACAAGCTCTTCGACCAGTGCCGGCTCCTCGAGGTTGTCGAGGCGCAGTTCATAGCAGTCGGCCGGTTCGAGAGCGGCCTGGCGGATGAGGGCGAGCATCTCCCTGTTGGTGGGGGCGCCTATCGGGATGCATATCATGGGAAGTTCCTTCTGCAAAAGAGAGCCGACGAACGCAAAGCGGCCATAAAAACAAAAAAACTTCCGCCTCGAGGCGGAAGTTTTGAAGGGTTTAACTTGACAAACCTAAAATACTGTCTCGTTCCGGTCGCCCGGAAGGACTGTCAAGTTAAACCCACCATAAAATAATACCAGCGTTGTGGTTGCATTAAGGTTTCTCCTGTCGCCAGTAATTTGGCAACAAAGGCTACATAACATAATATCAAGAACTTGGTGAAAATCAAGGAGAATTTTTCCTGAATATTTTCCAGTCCGGTGGATGCGATTTGAAGATCATCTACCACGGCTATATTGACTTAACCACGCATTAGCGTATGAGTTATTAAGGGATGGTAGATTTATCCAGCGTAAAGGCCTAAGATAGGATTTGATTGGATGTACAAAATATTAGTAACAGGTGGAGCCGGATTTATCGGATCTGCCCTATGCAGGTATATTATCAAGGAAACGAACAACGAAGTTTGCGTTGTTGATAAGCTCACCTATGCTGGCAACCTTGATTCACTGGAATGCATTGCAGAAGATTCTCGTTATCGTTTCGAATGCGTCGATATATGCCGAAATGAAGCCATTAGTAGCATTTTCTCCTCTTTCCAACCCACAACCATCATCCACCTTGCAGCAGAATCTCATGTTGATCGCTCTATCGATGGTCCGGATGACTTCATCCAAACAAACATCATAGGAACATACATCTTACTTGAGGTGGCACGCAGGTATTTCTTTTCCCTGAACGAATCAAGAAAGTTGGCATTTCGGTTTCACCATGTCTCTACAGATGAAGTATATGGTGATCTCGCCGACGCCCAAGAGTTGTTTAAAGAAAATACCCCATATGCACCATCGTCGCCTTACGCAGCCAGTAAAGCGGCGAGCGACCATCTCGTTCGCGCATGGTGGCGGACTTATGGGATACCGACCATAGTCACCAATTGTTCAAATAACTACGGCCCCTATCACTTTCCCGAAAAGTTAATTCCTCTCACGATTCTGAATGCGCTGAATAATAAGCCCATACCTGTCTATGGGAATGGAGAGCAAATACGCGATTGGCTGTATGTGGAAGATCACGCGGCAGCCCTCCATATGGTAGCAACCCGGGCCAGGCCCGGGAATACGTATAACATCGGCGGGGGCAATGAAAGGCAAAATATTGAAGTAGTCAGGACTATTTGTACTATTCTTGATGAAATACTACCGCAGCCAAACCATTCGTACCACGATCAAATTGCCTTTGTCCCTGACCGACCGGGGCATGACCAACGCTACGCGATTGACGCTCGGAAGATAAAACGGGAACTTGGATGGTCGCCGCGGGAGACGTTTGAGAGTGGTATACGCAAAACTGTTGAATGGTATATCACACATAAAGACACATGGTGCCGCAAAGTGCTCAGTGGGCCGTACGCTCTTGAACGTCTAGGCTTGGGAAAGGGGGAAAAATGAAAGGTATTGTCTTGGCCGGAGGCTCTGGCACACGCCTCTATCCGATTACTCTCGGAGTTTCAAAGCAGCTTTTATGCATTTACGATAAACCAATGATATATTACCCCTTATCAACTATAATGTTGGCAGGCATCCGTGATATCCTTATTATTTCCACGCCTGAGGATATCGGGGGATTCCAACGCCTGCTTGGTGATGGCAGTCATTTTGGAGTCAGGTTCTCCTATGCCGTTCAGCCAGAACCTAGTGGCATTGCTCAAGCTTTTATAATTGGGAGAAATTTCATCGGCGACGATGCTGTCGCATTAGTACTGGGGGATAATATTTTCCACGGTGCCAACTTGGCCAATCTAGTAGCCAAGGCAGCAAACCGCGAGACAGGTGCGACTATATTTGGCTATTATGTGAAAGACCCGCGGCGTTTCGGCGTCATTGAGTTTGACAGTCGCGGCGAAGTTATAAACATCGAGGAAAAACCGAAAAAACCAAAATCCAACTACGCTGTCACCGGTCTCTATTTCTATGACAACCAAGTGATTAATATCGCAGATTCTATTAAACCATCTGCACGCGGCGAACTGGAAATCACTTCCGTCAACAATGAATATCTACGGCTAGGCAGGTTACAGGTTTCGAAATTCGGACGTGGCTATGCATGGCTTGACACTGGCACATATGACAGCTTGCTTACCGCAGCGAATTTTATCCATGCTATCGAAAGTCGTCAAGGGCTGCAAATTGCGTGCCTTGAGGAGATTGCCTGGAAGCAAAATTGGCTCACCGACGACGAAATACTACGTGCGACGAAAAGAATGGAAAATAGCTCTTATGGGCAGTATTTGGAGAACTTAGTTTCTGAAGGCAAGAAGGTTCTATAACATTCCGGATTTAATTACCGACTTTTTACCGGTTTGACTGTGACACATTTTTCGGGAGTAAGGAGACATGACGGTCCAAGTTTCTCAGTCTAGTTTGCCAGGAGTTCTAATTTTTAAGCCACAGAAATTCGAGGATGAGCGCGGTTTCTTTATGGAAACCTTTAGAAAGAGTTGGTTAGGCGACTTGGGTATAGAGGACGAATTTATACAACATAACCAATCCTGCTCAAAAAAAAATGTACTGAGGGGCTTACATTATCAGTTAACCACCCCACAGTCCAAGTTGGTTAGAGTATTGCGTGGTAGTGTATGGGATGTGGCTGTCGACGTGAGGTATGGAAGCCCTTCTTTTAGCCATTGGTTCGGGACCGTACTCTCTGATGAAAACCACACTGCCTTGTACATTCCTCGTGGGTTTGCCCACGGATTCTTTGTACTGTCAGATACTGCTGAAGTCCATTATCTGAGCTCCGATTATTATGATCCTGAAGCGGAACGTGGAATTAAATGGTGCTGCCCCAAACTTTCCATAAACTGGCCTATTAGCCAAAACTCCAGACCATTTATCTCACTAAAGGACGCTTCGTTGCCTATTCTTCATGAAATTGATGAACGGGATCTTTTTTTATTGTAGAAATCCATGCAATGATAAAAAAGACAATTCTTAATTAGATTGGACCAAAATTCACCGAGAACCAGTAGGACTGGCCCTATGTTTCACTGTTCAGCTTGCAGCTATAGGCGCTCATGGACTTTGGCCGACGGTAGCTCAGAATGTAGGAACGCGTCACCACAGTATGTAAGACCGCTCCGTATGGCACTTTTTCCAGCTTACAGAAAGGGTTAAAAGCGCCTGCTCGATTAAATTCTTCTCCGTGTTCCAAAACCGGTTTTTCTTTCTCGACTTGGCTGTAGCACAACTCGAGAATTACTTTTCACGCAGTCCGTAGCGCCATGGCGTATGAGGATCAGCTAAGGGCACTTGACGGGCCCGTTGAATGCGAGATGCAATGTTCGGCGGCTATCACCCCGGGTAAAACTGGGTGGGGCAAAGCAAAATTTCTTTAGTAAACCAAAATATCTTAATTTTACTTTTTTTAACGGCGAAAGAACTGAACGCCTCAGAGTTGGGTACGTTAATCTAACTGTTTGCGATAACTATGGCTCTAATTCGTATAAGGGCAACTCAATAATGAATATATCTGTAGTGGGAACGGGCTATGTCGGCCTGGTGTGTGGTGCCGGGCTGTCAGAGGTGGGGAACAAAGTTGTCTGCGTCGATACTGACGAGGATAAGGTCGCTAAACTTCAGTGCGGAGAAATTCCCATCTATGAGGCTGGACTGGCCGAGGTTGTTTCCTCAGGCATCGAAAACAAAACCCTGTCGTTCAGCACCGATATTAGAAAGGCGATCGAACAAAGCGAGGTGTGTTTCATCGCAGTTGGAACGCCAATGAACGACGATGGCTCCGCCTACCTCAATCACGTATTTGACGTCGCCTCCGATATCGGAAAATATATTAACCACTATATGTGCATCGTCAATAAATCTACCGTACCTGTTGGGACCGCTGATGCGGTCAGAGGAATTCTACGGGAACAGCTTGAACGACGCGGCAAACAGATAGAGTTTGACGTCGTTTCCAACCCCGAATTTCTCAAGCAGGGTACGGCCTTAGCGGATTTCGTTCGACCTGATCGTGTGGTGATCGGCAGCGACAGCGAGAAGGCTATCGGCATAATGAAAGAGCTTTACGCCCCGTTCATCCGTAACCACGATCGAATGCTGGTCATGGATGTTCGATCTTCAGAGATGACCAAATACACAGCTAACGCCATGCTTGCGAATCGTATTTCCTTCATCAATGAAATTGCCCATATTTGTGAGGGTGTTGGGGCGGATGTGAACATGGTTCGCTTGGGCATAGGCAGTGACTCCCGTATCGGTTACCACTTTTTGTATCCAGGCTGCGGATATGGCGGCAGCTGCTTTCCCAAAGACGTACGGGCTCTTATCACAACGGCGGAGCAGAACGGCTGCTACACACCTCTCCTTCGCTCCGTGGAAGAGATAAACAAAAGACAAAAAGCGATTTTACCAGAAAAAGTTGTGGCGCGATTCGGCGAACGACTGGATGGGAAAGTATTTGCCGTGTGGGGACTTGCGTTTAAACCCGGAACCGACGATATGCGCGAAGCTCCCGCCTTGACCGCAATCGATCGTCTCACCCACCTTGGCGCCGTTATTCATGCCTATGATCCTAAGGCCATGCAGACGGCGAAACGAACTTATCTGAACGGGAATGATTCAGTCCGATACTTTGACAGTAAATACGCCGCGCTTGCGAATGTCGATGCGATGCTGTTGATAACGGAATGGAAGGAATTCCGAACTCCAGATTTTGATGAAATGAGAAAGTTGATGCGCAATCCCATTATTTTCGACGGAAGAAACCAGTACGATGCGAAAAAGATGGAACAGACAGGATTTGAATATCATCAGATTGGTCGTCGATAAAATACCGTCGGGAATAAGTAAGGCATTACTATACAACCGTGTTCGCATTAGGTTGAACGAAACTAGCTTGGTATACTTTGACCATGTCATCGGGATCACCTACGGCAGCAATCCTTCCTTGCGAGAGAATCACCGCTCGAGTGCAATAGTTTTTGATGGCATTGAGATCATGCGCCGCTAAGACAATGATTCTTGACTGGTCAAACAGTTCTTTGATCCTTTTTTGAGCTTTCTTTTGGAAAGCAATATCTCCAGCCCCAATGATCTCATCAAGCAATAAAATATCGGGGGCGAAATGAGTTGATACAGAGAATGCCAATCTAACGAACATGCCGGACGAATAGGTGCGCACCGGCAAATCGATGAACTCCCCCAACTCGGAAAACTCAATAATGGCATCGACAGCTTTTTCGGCCTCGCCAAACGAGTAGCCCATAAAAACCAGCCTGAAAATGATGTTTTTCCGACCACTGGCGTTACTATCCATGCCAAGCGTGTAGTTGGTGAGAGAGCGTATGCTCCCAGCCGTTTCCAACGTACCGGAACTCGGTGGATAGATGCCGCCAATGAGGCGAAGAAGCGACGTTTTTCCAGCCCCATTGTGTCCGAGTACTCCCAACCTTTCGCCATCGCTAACATCAAGTGTTATACCGCGAAGAGCCTCCACGTGTTCGATATGTCCCATAGTTGACGAACGGCCCAAAAGACCGCCGACGCGGTTGTATATCGACCGCTGGAACGAATGGGAGACAAAACCCATTATGGGATACCGCAGAGAGACGTCGCACAGCTTGATCATGACTAAATCCAGAAAATGATGACCCGGTTCCATCTAGCGTATGTAATCTTGGCGCACAGTCCGGCAGTTGTTGTCCAAAACAACAACCATATGTAAGCGATCCAACTGGCAGGAAGCCCTACTACGGGATTACGAATCGTTTCCAGCACGCACGTTATGGGATTGAAATACAGAAACCACCTATACTTTTCAGGAACGATGTCTACCTGCCAGATAATTGGGGAGAGAAGAAACAAATTTTGCATCACAAGCTGTACGATCTGCTGTAAATCCCTGAATCGCGCACAAACAACCGCCACCGTATAAGATGTGAAGAGGCAAAGTATAAGCGTTACGACAATCGCCAACGGGAAAAGCGGACTTGCATCGAATTGTGCGGATTTAGACCAAATGACCAAACCCACTATAATCGGGAGCTGATGTAGGAATAGAAGGATATTTCGGTAGATGATTGCGAAAACGGACAACATGAATGGAGTTTTATCGGTCAGATAATACTTGGAATCGGCCGAAAGACATCTGGTGCTTTCATTAACGGTTGAGGAGAGTAGCGCGAACAGGATCTGACCGACACCATAGTAGGGAAGAAAGGCATCAAGAGGACGATGCCACAACAAGGCCCATGCGATTCCAATGACGGCAATGTTGATAAACGCTGTGATGGTAAGCCATAGCTGACCGAAAACTGAACGGGCGTATCTTGCGCGAAGAGCGGAGATGCCGATGAGATGGATCGCACGCCATTTTTTGATTATATTACGTATGTCCTCGAACAATGTTACCCCTATGCAACCTGATTTAATCGAAAATGTGAACCATTACGCTAAATTTTTAAATGTTCCTTTGTGCTCCGTTAACCGCATCATGCTAGACCCCATTATCAGCGTTCCAACAACGCTTATGCCTCCTTGGTAGGTGGCTAACGCCAAACAGATCAAAACACCACCGATGACAGTTCGAATAGCGATTAGGAGCCATCCGCATCGTTTTGGATATAATACAATCAACAGGCCGCCGGCGGCAATAAATGATGAACAGGTAAACATCTGACACTGCCAGGCATTAAAGTAAAAAGGAAGATTATTGGGATGAAGCAAGTTCACCAGCAAAACAGCTGTCGTCCCAAAGACAGACAGCGATTGCTGCAAATCCTGAATATTATAGAAAGACGTCAACCAATATCCGAATCGCGCAAACCATCTTCGGCATGCATTTGGTCATGTTGGCCAATGCTAGGTTCTGTCTGAATTATTTTTAATAATCTGCGAGGGATTCAACTTTTACCGAAACAGCTATTTTCAGGCCCTTAACAGGAGAATAGCATGGCGCGGTATTCCCTCACGGATAACGAATTCAAGACCATTGAATCGCTCATTACCTATAAGCCCAAAAGAGGGCGGGAGCCGACTAAGATCCGAGAAATGTCTGACGGCATTCTTTGGATCTTATGCACTGGGGCTCCGTGGCGGGACTTGCCAAGCCATTATCCGCCGTATCGGAGCGTGTATCATCGGTTCCGGTACTACCAGAAGCACGGCATTCTGGAGCAGGTGGTCGAGACACTGCTGCAAAAAGCCAGTAAAAATCGCAAGGTGCAATTGACGCTTGTCTGCATCGACGGTTCGTATATTCGCGCTCACCGTCATGCTGCAGGCGCTCTTAAAAAAACGAAACAGCAGACGAGGCACTCGGAAGGTCGCGCGGAGGCTTCACCACCAAGCTCCACCTAATATGCGACCAGCGCGGCAATCCGTTGTGGTTTACTTTGACTGCGGGCAACGTCAACGATTTCGCCGCCTTTGAGCCTTGCTTCGCTTCTTTTCTGGAACGCGCGGAACGACTGTCATGGCAGCGTCGTCT
>JAJQBO010000020.1 GCA_021203245.1 Planctomycetaceae bacterium | reverse complement strand
GCCCGGGCGTCGGCGCGAAATCGATGGGCCGCGACGGCGCCGGGGCCGGCCGCGGCTGCGGCGTAGGGGGGTGTTGTCAGTGCCGAACGAGATGGTCGGCTGGGGCTCGCCGTGGCGGTCGCCGCCAATGGCGCTCGATTCCTCGGTAATGGCCAGGCCGTCGTCGTCCATGGATGGGGACGGCGCGAGACCGATAACCGGCGCGCCCCCGGGAACGGGCTGCGGGGCCGGAAGGGTTATTTCGGTCCAAGGCCGCGCCTCTTCCGTCTCGTGGACGTTTTCGTCAGGATGCGTTTCCTTGTGATCCTGCTCGTCATAGGTTCCGGAGACAGGGGAAAGGGCTTCGTGGACGACGGGCTGGCCCGGTTCGTCCCAAGTGTCGGTCAGTTCCCGCACCGGTTCGAGGGGCGGGGCGAGGGGAATCAGTTCCGGATTGACGTCTGTCTCTGTCTCGTGCGTTTCGACCGCCGCGCCAAAGCCGAGAATCGGCTGAGTGTCGTGCAGGCTGGGTTGGGTCGATTCGTCCGGAGCCGAGCCTTCCCGAATGGGCGGGGGGGTGACGAGCGCGTCCTGCTGGGTGATGGCACCGTCCGGCGACGTTCCCGCTCCCGGGCTGTAGGCAGCAGGGACGGGGGGGAGGTTTTCCGACCCCATCACCGCACCGGTTGCGGCGTCGGGCGCGGCGTTGGCCCCTTCGGGCGCGGCTGCGGGGCTGGTGGGCGCGCGGCGCACCAATTCCGTGTCTTTGCGGGGATAGGGCCGGTGCTGGGTGGCCGACCGGGCCGCCGCTGCGGCAGCCGCCTCTTCTTCGGCGGCGGTGACCTTGCTGTCGGACAGTTCGGCCTCGATAGTGACCACCAGCCGGTTGCCGTTCAGGGACAGGCGGGTGACGCGCGCGCTTTCGGCCGTCAATTCCATCGAGATGTGCCGACCCGGTTCCTTGCCGCAATTCTGTTCGCGGTTCATGTGTACTCCCCGTTTAGAGATGCCCGGACCACACCCTAGTGCTTGAACGCCCGCTGTCCGGTAAACACCATGGCCATGCCGTGCTGGTTGACCGCGTCGATGATCTCGGCGTCGGCCAACGATCCGCCTGGTTGGATAATCGACCCGACGCCATGCTTGGCGATGGCGTCGATGCCGTCACGCTTTGGGAAAAACGCGTCGGATACGGCGGCACTGCCGACCAGCCCCCCCTTTTCCGCATCCGCCTCGGCGCGAATGGCGGCGGCGGTGCCGGCGGGCAGACGCCCGTCGGCCTCCTCGATTTCGACTTCGAAAAACAGTTTGCCGTGGTGGCGGAACGCGATGTCGTCCGCCTTTTTCTTGTATGCCTTGAAGATGGCGATTTCCGCAACGCCGACCCGGTCCTGTTCGCCCGCGCCAATGGCGACGGTTGTCTCGTTCTTGACAAACAGCACCGAATTGGAAGTGACCCCCTGCTCGACCTGCCAGCCGAAAAGAAGGTCCGCGACTTCCCGCTCGTCCGGCTGGCGGGTAACCGCATGCCTGACCCCGTCGCGGCTGACCGCTTCGGCCGGCAGGAGCGCGGCGGGCGAGGTGATGCGGTTGAGTTGCGACTGCTGGACGATAAGCCCGCCGTCCATCAGCGACTTGAAATCGACGAAGCGCAGCGGCGCGTAGTCGCGAATCCTGTCGATGCGGTCGATGCGGATGACGCGGAGGTTTTTCTTTTTCGCGAAGATTTCCAGGGCCGCGCCGTCGTAGTCGGGCGCGGCGACGACCTCGAGGTAATTGTTGGCCATAAGCTTCGCCGCTTCGGCGTCGACCCTGACGGTGAAGACGGCGGCTCCGCCAAAGGCGGCGAGGCGGTCGGCGGCATTGGCGCGGTCGTAGGCTTCTGCGGCCGAGGCGCCGTAACTCGCCCCGGACGGGTTGTTGTGCTTCATGATCATGACGGCGGGCCGGGCGTCGAGGTAGCGCATGACGTTCAACGCGGAATCGACGTCCGTCAGGTTGGTTTTGCCCGGGTGTTTCCCGAATTGGAGCAACCCTTCTTCCGACAGGCAGGAGACAAGGCCCTTCCCTGGCTCGATGAAGGAGCAGTCGCCCAGGCTGAGGTTACCCGACACCAGCTCGTAGACCGCCGCCTCCTGGCCCGGATTTTCGCCATAGCGGAGGCCTTTTTGGATGTTTTCGCCATCGTCGTTGATGACCCAGGTCCGCTTGCGGTACACCAGCCGTTGATCGCCCCACGAGATGGTGAGATCGTCGGGGAAATGGTCGTCCATCACTGTCTTGTACATCGCTTTAAAATCGGGCATGGTTCACCTTGTCAAAGGACCGGGAATTACATACTATGGAAAAAACCAAGTTTAGGGAAAAGGCCAAAAGCCGTCAAGAGTATGCCCGAAAGCCGCAGGTCCTCAAGAAGAAGTCCCCGAAGGGAAAAAAGCATGACCAAAAAAGTCAAAATCGCCCCCTCCATTCTTGCCGCCGATTTTCTCCGTCTTGGCGACGAAATCCGCAAGGTCGAAGACGCCGGCGCGGAGATCATCCACTTCGACGTCATGGACGCCCATTTCGTCCCCAACCTGTCGCTGGGCGTCGGCATTCTGGAGAGCGTCCGGAAAGCCACTTCGCTCTACCTCGACGTCCACCTGATGATGGATAATGCCCACAAGTATTTGAAAACCTTCGCCGACGCCGGGGCGGACGGCATCACCGTCCACCTGGAAATCTATCCCGAGCCGGACGAGGTGCTTGACGCCATCGGTTCCCTCGGCAAGGACCGTGGCTTGTCGATCAACCCCGACATGCCGGTGGAGCGGTTGTCCGGGAAGGTGGGAAAGGTGGACCGGTTGCTCCTTATGAGCGTCTACCCCGGCTTCGGCGGGCAAAAGTTCATCCCCGAATCATTGGACCGGCTGCGCGCCATTCGCTCCCTCCTGGACCGCGAGGGCAGGGCCGAAGCCGATCTGGAAATAGACGGCGGCGTTTCGACCGCGAACGCGGCGGCGATAATCGACGCCGGAGCCGATACGCTGGTGGCGGGGACAGGGGTGTTCCGGGCGGACGACCCGGTGGCAGCCGTCCGGGAGCTCCGGTCCGGCCGGTGATGGAGGAGACACATGGAGTTGTGGGATTCGGTGCTGAGCGAGGTTCAGGGATCGAACTGGCTGCAGTTCAAGGAACTGGTGTTTGCGTTCGTCCTTTCGTCCCTTATCGGCCTTGAGCGGGAAATAAAGCTGAAGAGCGCGGGCCTGCGGACCCACGCCCTGGTCGGCATGGGCGCGGCCCTGATCATGCTCGTGTCGAAATGGGGCTTTTCCGACGTGCCCCAGGCCTACGACCCGTCCCGCGTCGCGGCGCAGATCGTCTCCGGCATCGGGTTTATCGGCGGCGGCCTCATCTTTGTCCGGAAGGACATCGTTCACGGCCTGACCACCGCCGCCACCATCTGGGTCACGGCAGGGGTGGGAATGGCCTGCGGCGGCGGGCTGTACCTGCTCGCCCTGTGCGCCACTGCCAGCCATTTTATCGTCGCCATCGGCTACACCCGCATCATGCATAAAATGTTCGGCGTCACCAACCGGATGATTGTCCGCTACAACATCGATTCAAAGGACGCCGCCACCCGCATCCTCGGATTGTGCGCGGCCAACGGCTTTGCCATCCGCACCTTTTCCATGAAAACCGAATACGCCGACCCGAAGGTGGCGTCGATGATGGTGCGGGTGGTGGGGAGCAAGTCGGTGGAAATCCTGTCGGAGGCGATTAATAAGATTCCGGATGTTATTTCGGTGAAGGTAAATGTGACGAAAGAGGATGACTAAAGCATTTGAAAAATTACGTGAACGCAGCCGATGGCTTTGTGAGTTCGGTGCATTACCCGTTTACCTCCGTGGACCCCGGCCAAAGCGCCCGCTTATCCCGCTGGTGGAGGTCTGCACGCCGGGGTGACGTTGGGGGAGGCTGATGGCTTATAAATATCAAGCGAACCAATTCCCCCTTACGTCACCCCGGCGTCTGGGCCTTGAACCGGGCGAAAAACGGGCGGTTCGGCCGAGGTCCACGGCCCCGTCCTCGGCTCCGGAGATCACCATGCCGGTTCAGTATCATTACCGTCTACCCGTTCAGGAAGTTTCTTAAAACGCTTTAGTGGTCTTCGGCGTGGGGGCAACTCGCGTGAGTGTGGTGTTTCCGCCCGCTTTTCGCGCTGAGCGGGTGGGGATGGTTGGAATTCACAATTCACAATTATGCATCAATGAGATAATGCTAGAGTGTGTCGTCACAATATTTTCAGCCAACGACAGACACACCGAATATAA
>JAJQBO010000182.1 GCA_021203245.1 Planctomycetaceae bacterium | reverse complement strand
GTGGGAGTACTGGATGGGATGATTATTCTGACGGCGTATTCGGAGTCTTATTGGAAGACCCCTCACCCCAGCCCTCTCCCCCTCCGGGGGCGAGGGGGCCGGTTTTGCCTTTTATCATTGTGAATTATGAATTGTGCATTGTGAATTGTTTTAGTCTTCGTTTATGTCGCCGGGGAGACGTCCGCGTCCGGCTTTGCGGGCGGCGCGGAGGCGTTTGTCGACGAGGCGGCGTTCGATTGAACCGCGGCTGGGGCGGGTGGGGCGGCGCTTCTTCTGCACCTTCAGGGCGTCGCGGATGAGGTCGCAAAACCGTGCGTCGGCGCTTGACCGGTTGGCCGATTGGGTGCGGGCGTCGGCGGCGGTTATCCGCAGCACGCCGTCCGCGTTGATCCGGTTTGCGAGGCGGCGGGCGACCAGATCCTTTTGCGCCGGCGTCAGCACGCCGCTGGAAGCGGGATGAAAACACAACGTCGCCGCTGTCGCGACCTTGTTCACATTCTGCCCGCCCGGGCCGGAGGCGTGGGAAAATTCGTACCACGTCTCCCGCCTCGGAATCACCAGGCCGGGCTGAATCGCCAAATCCTCGTCGTTCACCATGCCATACCTCGATAAAAAAACCGCCGGCGTCGCCGCCGACGGGTACTCGTCGTCCACTGGTGGCGCGGCCTAGTCCTCTTTCGGCAGGAAGTGCTCCTTGCCGGCTCCGCAGATCGGGCAGACAAAGTCGGTGGACACGTCCAGCCAGGGGGTTCCGGGCGGGATGTTGGAGGCGGGAAAACCCTTCTCCGGCTCATATACCCAGCCGCACTCTTCGCAGCGCATCTTGACCATGATGTCCCCTCCGTGCCGGCGTCGCGTTAATCCTGGGGAGAAAACGAATCCTTGCCCGCACCGCACTCGGGGCAGACAAAGTCATCGGGAACCTTGTCCCACTCGGTGCCGGCAGGGACGTTGTCGGCGGGCGCGCCGACGGCGGGATCGTACACCCACCCGCATACATCGCAGACATATTTCTTCATAATTTCTCTCCTTGTGATGAGGAAAACCCCTCACGGGCGAGAGGCCCGCCACTCCATTAAACCCGACCGGACGGTCTGATGTCAACGGTTAAATGGTTGATGCCACACCCTATAGAACACCCTTTGAAGACGGCACGCCCTTCTCGCGCGGGTCGGCGGCGGTCGCCATCCGCAGCGCCCTGCCGACCCCCTTGAACACCGCCTCCAGCGCGTGGTGCGGATCCCCGGCGCGAAGCAGATCGACGTGCAGATTAATGCCGCCGTTCTGGCACAGGGCGCGCATGAATTCCCGCCCGAGACAGGTATCGAACTCGCCGCACTTCTCGCCCGGAATCGCGGCGTGCCACTCCAGGTGCGCCCGGCCCGACAGGTCCAGCGCCACCTGCGCCAAGGCTTCGTCCATCGGCAGCAGCATGTGGCCATAGCGGACAATGCCCCTCTTGTCCCCAAGCGCCTGGGCGAGCGCAAGCCCGAGGCAGATGCCGACGTCCTCTACCGTGTGGTGTGCGTCCACGTCGGTGTCGCCTTCGGCTGTCACCGAAAAGTCGAACAGCGCGTGGCGGCCGAGCAGGGTGAGCATGTGGTCGAAAAATCCGACCCCGGTCGAGGCCGTGACCGTGCCCGACCCGTCCAGGTCGAGGCGCAGTTCGATGGCTGTTTCCGCGGTCTTGCGGGAGATGGTGGCGGTACGCTTTGGCATTGCGGCGGCTCCGATTGACAAAAACTATTTCCGGTCAGCTATGGTGGATTTGACCGTGGCGTCGACGTCCTGAATGCGCGTCAGCAGCCGTTCGCCCTCGGCCTCGGCCTCGCGGGCGGCGTCGGTTTTCAGCATGGTGGAATTGGCGTAGACGTTGACCAGCGCCGCCCGCGCCGCCGCCGTCAGCATGATGGCCGACACCTCGACGTCGGACAGGAGGTTCGGGTTGGCGGTGGCGGCAACGTGGGGCAGCAGGTGCACCGCTTCGTCGCAGCAGCGCAGCACCCGGAGCGGCACCCGCATGGAGGCGGTCACGGCTTCGTCGATGGCGGCGCGGCGGGCGGCCTTTTCCTCGTCCGTCCCTTTCGGAAACTTGTACGCGTCCGAGATGCCGGAAAATGCGTGGGCGTCGTCGTCGATGGCGGCCAGCATGTCGTCCAGCAGCGGCCGCAACGCGGACAGCGTTTTCTGCAGCGCTTCCTCGTGCTGGGCGAATTTTTCCCGGCCAACGGTGAACTGAATCGCCATCGACGCCATGGCCGCGCCAAGGCAGCCGGACAGGGCGGCAATGCCGCCGCCGCCCGGGGTGGGCGCGTCGGACGCGGCGAGGCGGAGAAATTCGACCAGGGTGGTGTCGGAATAGCTTTTCATGACAGGTTCCTAGGAATCGTTTAGAAGATGAATCGCGTGCCGAAATAGATCATGTGGGCGGTGTTGGTTTTCTTTTCGTCCAGGACGGTCGAGCGCTGCCGCCAGTATTCGTACTGCCAGCCGGCCTCGAGGGTCAGGCCGCGCGCGAGTTCGTATTGCGCGCCCAGCATGGCCCGGTAGAGATGGTTGTTGCGGGTGTCCCGCTCCCATCCCGTCGAATTCTCGGCCATCCAGCTCCGGTCCTTGACATACAGCCATTCGCCCTGCGCGTGCAGGGTCAGGCGCGGCGTGGCCCGGTAGGCAAGGCCGACGTTGACGTTTTCGCTGTCGATGTACTTGTTGAAGCCCTGGTTCCAGCCGTGGGCGTATTCGGCCGTGACCGAGAGGTTCGTGTTGGGGATTTCCACCGCCACGCCGACGATAACCGCCTGCTCGTTTTTCTGCGCGCCAAAACCGGGGCCGTCGCCGCCGTCGACCCATTGCGCCTGGCCGCCGTCCCAATGGGGATTGCCCCCCGCGACGGCGAGGTTTTCCCGGAAGCCCCAGCGGCTGGGGCTGTCTATCCAGGTGTCGATGCCCATCGACCGGCTATGGCGGTTGCGGAAATGGGCGGTGAGTTCCCAGCCTTCCAGCGGCAACAGGCTGAAGCCGACCTGCCACGACCGGGGCGCTTCGTGCTTTGTCCGGTAGCGGCGGCCGCCGTCGGAGACGACGACGTCGTTGTCCGTTTCCTGGAACACCGCCGCCTCGAAGCGGACGATGTCGCGCATTTCGTAGCTGATCAGCGCCGCCAGCACCGGGTCGAGGAAACGGCTGGCGTGGGGCAGGATGCCCCGGTCGTGCCAGCCCAGCGGGCTCATCAGATACGAGCCGGTGAGGTTGGGGCTGTCCATAAAGCCCTGGGCGAACAGCTTCGGCCGCGCGTCCAGGCCGAACGGCAGTTCCATCTGCCCGGCCTTGAAGCCGAAGCCGGAATGGCCGTCCTTGAACATCTCGATAAAGGCCTGGTAGATGAGTTCCTTGCGCTCCTCCGTTTCGTAGCGGGCGCTGGTCCCGCCGGGGGCGTTGGGGTTGCGAAGCTGTTTGAGCGGCCTGAAGCCGTGGTTGAGATTGAGATCGAGGTCGAAATAGGCGCGCCAGCGGCCGGCGCGGGCGTCGACCAGCAGCTTGGCCGAATGCAGGGCGAGATCGCCCGCCTTCGACTCGCTTTGGCCATAGGCCGATTCGCCCGGGGCAAAGCCGGGGTCGTCCCATTTCGCCTTGCTGCCGGCCCAGGTGGTGCGGATTTCGCCGCCGATGACGACTTCGGCGTTTTTGCGCAAAGACAGCAGCCGTTCGGGATAGCCGGGCATGGGCGATTCGTAGTCGAGATCGGCGAGGGTTTTGGAGATTTCGTCGTTGACGACGTCATAGCGGCGCATGAGCTGGTTGTAGAGATCGGCATCCTCGGCCGCGCGTGCCGACACCCCGCCCGCGAACGCCAGCACTGACGCCAGCATCCAGGCCAGGAACCTGCACGTGTGCAAACGGCTGATCAACGCGGCTTCGCCTCGAATGGCGCCTCCCCCATGCGATAAGATGCTCTGGGTCCGCTAATACAGTGTCATCCTTCCCCATGCCACTTTATGGGACATGCAATCATGCCAGAAAAGCCCCTCTCCCGCAAGTCATAAGCTGTGAAAAAATCGTGATTTCCGTCCATAATTGCCCGGAAATCGGGTGTCTCCTGGACAGGGGAACGGGATGGGACTTTCGGTAAAGGTTGACGCGGTTGGAGTTATCGGCTCTTTTTCAGAAAAACCCCCACCCGCTGTGTGGGAGGGGGCTCACGTTTCCTTTTTCTCATCGCTCAGTACGGCATTCACCGAAACGCTTTATCCTTCGAAACCGTCCGCTGAATGGCAAACGGGAGGGTGTGCCGGGGGCG